>RECZ01000104.1 GCA_007693765.1 Phycisphaerales bacterium
GCGATGAGCACGCGCGGCGCGTCGGTGGTGGTGCGCACGACGCCGACGGGCTTGCCGGACTGCACGAGGAGTGTTTCATCGGCCTCGAGCGCGCGGAGCGAGCGCACGATCGCGTCGAACGAGGGCCAGTCGCGCGCCGCCTGCCCGCGCCCGCCGTAGACGATGAGGCGGGCGGGGTCTTCCGCGACCTCGGGGTCGAGGTTGTTCATGAGCATGCGCAGCGCCGCCTCGGCCTGCCACGTCTTGCAGGTCATCTCGCGGCCGCGCGGTGCGCGGATGGTGCGGGCGGGTTTGGACGCTTCGATTTCGAGTGTCGCCATGGTGCTCTCCATCGGGCGGATCGTGCCCGCGCTGCACACGCATCAGACTAGCGCGCAGACCTTGCGGACACAACACCAAAAGCGACCTGATCCAGCACTTACGCGGGCGTCAGTGCTTTCCGAAGCGGCCCTCGAAGATCAGGCGCGTCAGGGCCGCGATGTCGGGCGCCGGGGGGCGGTCTTCCGTGAGGCGGGGCACGACGTTGCGGACGGTGGCGTACGCGCGTTCCACGCCCTCGCCGGATCGCAGCGGGCGCTGGTACTCCATGGCTTCGGCGGCGCAGAGCAGTTCGATCGCCACGACGTTGGCGCACAGTTCCAGCGATCGTCGCGCTTTGGCGGCGCTGCGCGGGCCGAAGGAGTTGTAGTCCTCCATGCCGGCGCTGGTGGGGATGTTGGCGACGCTGGCGGGCGTGGCGAGGCCCATCATCTCGTTGACGCACGCCGCGGCGGTGTACTGGGCGATCATCAGGCCCGAGTGCAGGCCCGGTTGCGGGCTCAGGTGGGGGTTGAGGGGGTTCTGTTCGTCGGAGGCGCTCAGGATGTAGTACACGCGGCGCTCGCTCACGCCCGCGACGTGCGAGAGGGCGATGGCCAGCGTGTCGAGGGGGATGGCGAGCGGCATGCCGTGGAAGGCGCCGGCGGAGATGACGGCGTCGGCGGCGTGGGAGCCTTCGGCGGGACGGGGGCGATCGTCGGGGGGGAAGACGAGGGGGTTGTCGGTGACGGCGCCGAGTTCGTGCTCGATGGCGGCGCGGGCGTAGGCCATGGCGTCGTGGGCGGCGCCGAGGATCATGGGGGCGCAGCGGAGCGAGTAGGGGTCTTGAACGCGGGGGTCGTCGTGGAGGTGGCTGGGGATGATCGCGCTGCCGTGGATGCGCTGGGCGAGTTCGTGGGCCACGTGCGTCGGGCCGGGTTGGTTGCGGGCCTCGTAGACGCGGGGATCGAGGAAGGAGTCGCTGCCGCGGCAGGCATCGATGCTCATGGCGGCGGCGTCGAGGGCGGCGTCGAAGACGCGGGCGAGGTCGGCCAGCAGCAGGGCGCCCTGTGCGGCCATGAGGTGGGTGCCGTTGAGGAGCGCCAGGCCCTCTTTGGAGTCCAGCACGAAGGGCTCGAGCCCGGCGTGATGGAGGGCCGCGGCCGCCCGCATGCGTTCGCCTTTGTAGACCACCTCGCCTTCGCCGATGAGCGCCAGGGCGCAATGCGCCAGCGGGGCCAGGTCGCCCGAGGCCCCGACAGAGCCGATGGAGGGCGTCACGGGCGTGACGCCGGCGTTGAGCAGGTCGGCGATCGCCTGGGCCGCCTCGGGGCGCACGCCGGACTTGCCGCGGCACAGCGAGGCGCAGAGCAGCAGCAGCATGGCGCGGACGACGTCGTCGGGGAAGGGCTCGCCCACACCGGCGGCGTGCGAGCGCACGAGGTTGCGCTGGACGGCGCGGATGTCGTCCGGGGCGATGCGGGTGCGGCCGAGCGATCCGAAGCCTGTGTTGACGCCGTAGAGGGCGCCGGTGGCGCCGAGGGCCTGCTCGAGCGCCTGGCGACCGTCGCACAGGGCCTCGACGGCCTCTGGGGCGATGGTGACCCGCGCCCCGCGTCGGGCGACGTCTTCCACGGCTTGCACGCTCAACGCGCTGGTGTCGAGTACGACGGGCTGCATGGGCGGGAGTGTCCGCCCACCTGCGCCGGAACGCAACACGCACCGCCTCGGTTTGCCGCGTGGGGTCGAGGCGGGTATCTAGCCATGCATGACCCGAACGATCACACGATGGTCGCTGTTGCTCGGCGCGCTGCTCGTCGTGGGCCCGCTGCTGGGGGCGGCCCAATCGGCGCTGATCGTCTCGGGCGACGGGGGGCCGGCGGCGACGGCGTTGGTGTCGCGCTCCGTTGTGATCGGGGTGGTGCTCACGCTGGTGATCTTCGGTGTGGCGGGGGCGTACGGCGCGGTCACGGGGCGTGTGTGCGGCGTGCGCTCGGGGATGATCGCGACGGGGTTCGTGCTGCTCGGCCCGGCGTGGGTGAGCGGCACGATGGTGGACCTGCTCCGCTGGGCGGATGCGCCGGGGGCCCTGCTGCGTCTCGCGTTCGAGGGCGTGCTGGTGGGGACGCTGGGCGGGGCGTGCGCGCTGCTGATCGCGAGAACGGGGAAGCACGACGAGCATGACCATTCGGACGGGGCGATGAGCGCTCAGGGGGTGCTGGGGCTCAGCGTCGCGATCGCGGCGGGCGCGGCGGGCGCGTGGCTGGTGGCGCGGGAATCGCTCAAGGGGCAGACCGTGGCCGCGGGGATCGTGGCGGGTGTCGCGGCGGGGTTGCTGGGGCGGGTGATCGCGCACCGCACGCCGGCGCTGACGTTCGTGATCGGCGCGGGAGTAATGGCGGTGGTCGCCCCGCTGATGGCGGCGGTGGTGCACGGCGACGGGGCGTTGCGAGACGTCTACGAGCAGACGTTCGTGGCGATCGGGCTGCTCACCCCGATGGAGTGGATCGCGGGGGCGTTCGTGGGTGCGCCGCTGGGGATGACGTGGGCCGCGTCGATGGTGGATCGGAAATAGCCGGGCGGTTCGGCATCCAGCGGCGATGACGCGGCGAAATCGCTTTCCCGTCGATCGGGGCGTGCCCGGGCCATCCGGCCTACGATTGCGCGTTTCGCGATCGCTATTTCGTCGGCTCCCACGCCGTCGTCCCGCCCTCCGACGGACTACAGGAAACCCCACTCCATGACATCACAGACACCGGCCGCGATGCCCGACGTTCAGGCCATGGACGACCGGCGGAAGATCGCGATCGACAAGGTCGGCGTGAAGGCCGTGACGTACCCCATCATCCTGCGCACGCCGGAGGGGGGCGCCCAGACCACGGTCGCCAACATCAACATGTACGTCTCTCTCCCGCACTGCCAGAAGGGGACGCACATGAGCCGCTTTCTGGAGGTGCTCAACGAGCACAACTCCGAGCCCGTGCACCCCGAGGACATCCCCACGATCGCGCGGGTGATCAAGGAGCGGCTCGAGGCGGAGGACGCGTACCTCGAGCTGGAGTTCACGTACTTCATCCGCAAGCAGGCGCCGGTCACGAAGATGTCGGGCCTGATGGACTACCGGGTGACGTTCGCGGTCCACAGCAACAGCCACGACGACTTCGTGATGGGCGTCCGCGCCCCGGCCACGAGCCTGTGCCCCTGCTCCAAGGAGATCAGCGACCGCGGCGCCCACAACCAGCGGTGCGAGATCGAGGCGCGGGTGCGGTTCAAGGGCTCGCTGTGGATCGAGGATCTGGCGCGGATGATCGAGAAGTCCGCCTCAACGGAGGTCTTCGCGGTGCTCAAACGCCCCGACGAGAAATTCGTCACCGAGCAGGCGTACGACAACCCCAAGTTCGTGGAGGACATCGTCCGCGACCTCGCCATGCGGCTGGACGCGGACGAACGCATCCTGCAGTACACGATCACGAGCGAAAACTTCGAGTCGATCCACAACCACAGTGCGTACGCCCAGATCAGCCGCGACAAGCGGTCGCCCGGCGGCGCCTGAGCGGCCGCGGCCCTGAAGGGTGTCCGAGAGGTGTCCGGGGCGCCCGCGGGAGGCGCCTCGGGTGATATTTCCGGGCTTTTCTCGCCCCGACGGGGCGGCGTCTCGATAATGAGGGTGGGGGGTGGTCCGGTCCGTCCACCCCCGCTCTCTTTGATGTGCCGCCCGTGAAGATCAACCCGCTGCTGCCCAGCATGTTCCACCGTCGTCTGGCGCTGTTGTACGCGCTGATGGTGGTGGCGTTTCTGCCCATCGGGGCGAAGCTGGGGTGGCTGACGGTGGTGCGGGGCGACGAGCTGCGGGCGGAGGCCGAGCGGGCGCTGGTACGTCACCGGTGGACGCCGACCGTGCGCGGGCACGTGCTGGACCGAAAGGGGCGCGTGCTGGCGCAGGACACGCCCGGCTTCGACATCGCGGTGGATTACGAGGTGATCACCGAGGAGTGGGCCTTGCGGCAGGCCACGGCCGACGCCCGGGCCGCGAACCGCGATGCGTGGCTGGCGCTGAGCCTCGAGCAGCGGGAGTTGCTCATCGCGCAGAGCCTGCCCGAGCACGAGCGGGCGCTCCAGGAGATGTGGGACGAGTTTGCGCGTGTGGGGGGCGTGGACCGCGCGACCATCGACGCGCGGAAGGGGGCGATCCTTGCGGAGGTGCGGCGGGTCGCGTCGAGCGTGTGGGCGCGGGCGCGCGAGCAGCGGCAGGAAGAGTTGACGCGCCGGGCGCGGCGACCGGTCGAGGTGTCTCTTGCGGAGGTCGTGCGGCCTATACGCGAGCAGCGTCAGGCGCACGTGATTCTTCGGAATGTTGACGACGGGACCGCCTTCGCGTTCCGCCGACTCTCCGAGCGCATGCCCGGGGTTCGGGTGATCGACGCGGGCGCGCGGCAGTACCCCTACGAGACGATGCGGCTGCGGATCGCCCGCGACACGTTCCCGGCGCCGGTGCGCACGGAGGAGCCGATCGAAGTCGAACTCCGCGGCGTGGCCACGCACGCGTTGGGATGGATGCGCGAGCGCGTCTTCGCCGAGGACATCGAGCGTCGGCCCATGCGTGATCGCGCATCGGGCGCCATCGACCGCGGCCACTATCAGGTGGGCGACCACGTCGGGCAGTCGGGCGTCGAGGCCGCGATGGAGGACAGCCTGCGCGGCCTGCGCGGTCAGACCACGCTGCATCTGGACACGGGCGAGCGGGAAGAAACACCCGCGGAGCCGGGGCACGATGTCCGCCTCACGATCGACATCGCGCTGCAAGCGCGTGTGCAGGCGTTGATGACGCCCGAGGTCGGGCTGGCGCAGGTGGCGGAGTGGCACCGGGAGCCGACGCTCCCGATCGGGTCGCCGCTCAACGGCGCCGCGGTGGTGCTGGACGTGCAAACGGGCGAGATCCTCGCGATGGTGACCACGCCGACCTTCACGCGCGAGGACCTGCGCGATCGCCCGGACGCGATCTTCAACGACCCGGTGAACAACCCGTGGGTGAACAGGGCCATCGGCGCGCCGTACCCGCCGGGGTCGATCGCCAAGGCGCCCCTGATCCTCGGGGCCGTGACCTCCGGCGCGCACCGGCTTGGCCACGCCATCGAGTGCACGGGGCACTTTCTTCCCAACCGGCGGGACGTGTTCCGCTGCTGGATCTACAAGCAGTTCAACACCACGCACACGGCGCGGCGGGGCGGCGCGTTGCACGCGCCCGAGGCGTTGTCGGTGTCGTGCAACATCTACTTCTACACCATCGGGCGTGCGCTCGGCCCGAGCGGTGTCGAGGAGTGGTACCGCAACTTCGGTGTGGGCGAGGGGTGGGGGCTGGGCATCGGCCCGGAGTCGGGCGGCTTCCTCGGTCGGATCGGCGGCGCCCCGCTCGACGTCGGCGACGCCATCAACATGGGCATCGGTCAGGGGCCCGTCGCGTGGACGCCGCTGCACGCGGCGGACGCCTACGCCACCATCGCGCGCGGCGGGCTGCGCATCGTGCCGCGCATCCGCACTGATGCGCCCGCCCACGCCGAGGATCTCCGCCTCGACCCGGAGGCCATGCGGCAGACGCTCGAAGGCCTGCGCATGGCGGTGACGGAGCGCGACGGCACCGGCTCCACGCTGACGCACGCATCGGGCAGCGAGCCGATCTTCAACGTGCCGGGTTTGCGCGTCTACGGCAAGACGGGCACGGCCCAGGCGCCCGCGATCTGGACCAACGACGCGAACGAACTCGTGCCGGCGGGCACGCCCGGGGCGCGTCTCAGGGTCGAGGGCGATCACTCGTGGTTTGTGGTGCTGGTCGGCGAGCCGGGGGCCACGCCGCGGTACTCGATCGCAGTGATGATGGAGTACGCCGGCAGCGGCGGGCGGGTGAGCGGCCCGATCGCGAATCAGATCATTCACGCGCTGGTCGAAGAGGGCTATCTCCCGCGCGTCGACGCCCTCGCGGGGAGGGCGCGATGAGCACGCTGGGCACAACGCCGGGTGGAACGAACCGTCCCGGGACGACGCCGGCGCGGTCGTTCGACCGGCCGCGGGGGGCGGTTCCCGGCAACCTGCGCAAGGCGGTCCGCCCGCGGACGATCCCGCGGTTGGAGCTCGGCCGGCCCGAGGCGTGGGCGCTGGTCGCGTGCTCGTTGGCGTTGGCGCTGCTGGGCGTCTCGATGATCGACATGTCGGGCGGTTCGAGCAGCGCTGAGGTGTTGCACCCGCTGGCGATGCGTCAGGCGGTATTCCTGGGTGTGGGGCTTATGGCGGGCCTCGCGTGCGTGCTGCCGCACTACCGATGGCTGGGGCGGTTCGCGTGGATCGGGTACGCGGCGACGATCGCTCTGCTGATATTCCTGCTGATCCCCTTCGTGCCGTCGTGGCTGGTGGCGCCGCGGAACGGATCGCGGGGCTGGATCGACCTCGGGCCGGCGTCGCTGCAGCCCTCGGAGCTGGCGAAGGTCGCGTACGTGCTGGCGCTGGCGATGTACCTGCGGTACCGCAAGAACTACCGCACGTTCACGGGGTTCATCCCGCCGGCCATCATCACGGTCGTGCCGATGGCGCTGATTCTTGTGCAGCCGGACCTCGGCACGTGCATGCTCTTCATACCCACGCTCTTTGCGATGCTGGTGGCCGCGGGGGCCAGGATGAAGCACATCGTGCTGGTCGTGGCGATGGGGCTGGTGTTGGCGCCGTTCTCGTACCCGCTGCTGCGCCCGCATCAGAAGGAACGGATCGTGGCGATGGTGACCCGGGTGCAGGGCGACTACTCGCGAGCGGATTCGAGCCAGTACCAGTCGCTCAAGGCCATCACGCTCACCGGGGCGGGCGGGGTGACGGGGCTGGACGCGACCCACAGCAGGGCGGTGATCGAGTTCAACGCCCTCCCCGAGCGGCACAACGACATGATCTTCGTGATGGTCGTCAATCGGCACGGCCTGATCGGCGGGCTGGGGGTGCTGGGGCTGTATCTGGTGTGGTTCGGCTGCGCGACGACGATCGCCGCCCGCTGCCGCGACCCGTTCGGGAGGCTGGTGGCGGTCGGGCTGTGCGCGATGGTCGCGGCGCAGACGGTCGTCAATCTGGGGGTGTGCGTGGGGCTGCTGCCGGTGACGGGCGTGACGCTGCCGTTTGTGAGTTACGGCGGTTCGAGCCTCGTGGCGCTCTTCCTGACGGTGGGGCTGCTGGTGAACATCTCGATCCGGCCGCCGCTGGGCCCGATGCGGAAGTCGTTCGAGTACGCCGACGACGACTGAGCCTCGGCTATGATCGCTCCCGGCGCACCACACGATCCACCCCGCGCCCGGACGACGCATGACCGACACGCACAACACGCCCGAAGCACTGCCCGCGCCCGGCTCGTTCCTCGCGCAGGCGGAGGCGATGGGCATCGTGTTCGAGGGCGACGAGGTGGAGCGGTTCGGGCGCTACCTCGCGCTGCTGCTCGACGCCAACGCGCGGATGAACCTGACATCGATCACGGACCCCGAGGAGGCGTGGACGCGCCACATCCTCGATTCGCTCAGCCTCATGAGCGTGCTGAGCGAGATGCCCGATGGCGCGCGGGTGGCGGACGTCGGCGCCGGTGGCGGGGCGCCCGGGCTGCCCCTGGCGATCGCCATGCCGCACCTGCGGTTCACGCTGATCGAGGCGACGGGGAAGAAGGCCGCGTTCCTGCGTGACGCCGCGGCCGCGCTGGGCTGCACGAACGTCGAGGTCGTCGCCGATCGCGCCGAGGCGTTGGGGCAGGATCACCGGCTGCACCGCGAGTCGTACGACGCGGTGATCGCCCGCGCGGTGGGGCGGGTCGCGGTGGTGGCGGAGTTGTGCGCGCCGCTGGCGAAGGTCGGCGGCGTGGTGGCGCTGATCAAGGGCGCGAAGGCGGACGAGGAACTGGTCGAGGCGAAGCCGGCGCTGCACGCGCTGCACGTGGTGTGCGCGGGCGTCGTGCCGACGCCGACGGGGCGCATCGTGGTGCTGGAGAAGGCGCGGAAGACGCCGCGTGCGTACCCCCGTCGCCCCGGCGAGCCGAAGCGGGCGCCGTTGGGGGTGGTGCGGTCGGAGTCGCCCCGCGCCGACGCGGATGCGGGTCGATGACCGAGGACGTGCGTGCGCTCGACCTGCTCGCCGCGGGCGGCCCCGTCGCTCGGCTGCTGGGGGACGCCTACGAGCCGCGCCCCGAGCAGGACCGGATGTGCGAGGCGGTCGCGCGGGCGATGCGGAGCAAGGATCACCTGCTGGTGGAGGCGGGGACGGGGGTGGGCAAGTCGTTCGCGTACCTGGCGCCCGCGATCGAACGGATCGTGTCGCATTCGGAGCGGGTGGTGATCGCGACGCACACCATCGCGCTGCAGGAGCAGTTGCTCAACAAGGACGTGCCGATGCTGCAGGAGGCCGCGGCGAGCGTGGGGGCGGGGTTCAAGGCCGTGCTGGTGAAGGGGCGGGGGAACT
Source organism: Phycisphaerales bacterium (assembly GCA_007693765.1). Taxonomy (GTDB): domain Bacteria; phylum Planctomycetota; class Phycisphaerae; order Phycisphaerales; family UBA1924; genus RECZ01. The sequence goes on from RECZ01000104.1 coordinate 8,767, forward strand.
ACGTATCGATCCGGCGGCTGCAGTTGGCGTCGCAGCGGAAGGAGCGGCTGTTTGCCGATGAGGCGTCGCGCCGCTCGCTGCACGTGATCGAGGATTGGGCGTACGGCACGGAGGACGGTACGCTCTCGACCCTCCCGGCGCTGGAGCGTCCCGGCGTGTGGGACCGGGTGCAATCGGACTCGGGCAACTGCATGGGCCGGCGGTGTCCGACGTACGACAGGTGCTTCTACCAGCGGGCCCGCCGGGAGATGGAGAGCGCCGACTTGCTGATCTGCAACCACGCGATCTACTTCAGCGATCTGGCGCTGCGAGCGCAGGGTGTGGGCTTCCTGCCGGAGCATCAGCACGTGGTGCTCGACGAAGCGCACAACGTGGAGGACGTCGCCAGTGATCACTTCGGGCTGTCGCTGAGCGAGGGCCGCGTTCGTCGGTTGCTTTCGAACCTGCATCATCGGCGCACCGGGCGGGGGTTCCTGCCGCTGCTCGTCCTCAAGGAGGATGCGCCGGAGAGCGTGGAGAGCGCAGTGCAGGCGGTGGAGCGGGCGGAGGCGGCGTCGGACAGGCTGTTCGATGCGCTCCTCCGGCTCACCAACGGGGGACGGGTCGAGACGCTGCGCGTGCACGAGCCCGACGCGGTGGAGAACGACGTCACGCACGCGTTCCGGGCGCTCGCGCTGCGGCTCAAGACGCTGCGTGAGTACGCGGCCCGCGAGGAGGATCGCTACGAGCTCAACGCCTACGCCGAACGGGCGGGCGCCATCGCGGTCGAGGCCGAGGCGCTGGTGAGCCAGCGCGTGGAAGGGTGCGTGTACTGGATCGAAACGTCGCGGGGCGGGGAGGGCACGCTCCCCGGCGTGGGCGTGCGGCTGACGCTGGCGTGCTCGCCGGTGGAGGTCGGGCCGCTGCTGCGGGAGAACCTCTTCGACGCGGATGTGTCGGTGGTGCTGGCGTCGGCGACGCTGGCGTCGGGCGGGCGCCGTGCGGAGTCGGGCTCGGACGGCTTCTCGCACGCCAAGGCGCGGCTGGGGTGCGAGGAGGCGACCACGCTGCTGCTGGGCAGCCCGTTCGATCACGCCGCACAGATGGAGGTGCACATCGATCGCGCGATGCCCGACCCGCGCGATGCGTCGTACGCCGAGGCGCTCGTCGAGCGCATCCTCGATCACGTGCGCGCGACCGAAGGTGGCGCCTTCGTGCTCTTCACCAGCAACGCCACGCTTCGCGCTGTTTCACAGCGGGCGCGCCCGAGGCTGGAGTCGGAGGGCTACACCGTGGTGGCACAGCACGCGGACGGCTCGCGGGCGTCGATTCTCGAGCGGTTCCGCGAGAGCGATCGGGGGGTGCTCTTCGGCACGGCCTCGTTCTGGCAGGGCGTGGATGTCCGCGGGCGTGCGCTGCGCAACGTGATCATCACCCGGTTGCCCTTCGACCCGCCGGATCGTCCGCTGACGCAGGCGCGGCTGGAGCGGATCAAGGATCGCGGCGGCGACCCGTTCTTCGAGGACTCCCTGCCCCGCGCCGTGCTGCGGTTCAAGCAGGGGATCGGGCGGTTGATCCGCGGCGCCTCGGACTCGGGACGCATCGTGGTGCTGGACCCACGGATCGTGACCAAGTCGTACGGGCGTGCGTTCCTCAACGCGATCCCCGAGGGCGTGACTGTCCATGGCGGGCGGTGACGGGCGGGGGGCGTCGGGGGTTTTGCGGGCTGCGTTCTGGGCGATGAGCGGGTATCTTGTGCCCTGACATCCGGCGAACTCCAACGGTGAATCTCGAGGGATAGGAGCCTCATGCTCGGCAAAGTCTTCAAGGCCTACGACATCCGCGGCACGCACCCGGACCCGCTGAACGAACGCATGGCGTGGCAGATCGGGTACGGGGTTTCTTCGCACCTGCTGGGTAAGGCCGCGGCGGACGGCGAGACCACCCCGATGATGAAGCACATCGTCGTGGGGCGCGACATGCGGAAGTCTTCCCCGGCGCTGGTCGCGAAGCTGATCGAAGGCATCACGGATCAGGGCGGCAACGTCATCGACGTCGGCCTGGTGGACACGCCGTTCATCTACTTCGCGATCAACCACCTCGACTGTGTGGGCGGCGTGCAGACCACGGCCTCGCACAACCCGCCGCAGTACAACGGGTTCAAGGTCTCGGGCCGGCGTGGGGCGCCCATCGGCGAGTCGACGGGCCTGGCCGAGGTGCGCAAGCTCGCGGCCACGGCGGAGGAGGCGCAGCGATCGAACACCTCGCCCAAAGGGCGGGTCGAGCAGCGCGATCTCTGGGAGGCGTACACCGGGCACGTGCGGTCGTTCCTCGACCTCAACGGGCGCACGATGAAGGTCGTTGTGGACGCCAGCAATGGCATGGCGGGCACGATGGTCCCGCGCGTTTTCGGTGAGGGCGGCGCCAACGTGCAGGGGCTTGAGATCGTCGAGATCAACTTCGACAACCGCAAGGGCGAGTTCGTGCACGAGGCAAACCCGCTGCTGCCGTCGGCGCTGGCGCAGACGCGGGAGGCGGTCGTCGCGGAGGGGGCCGATCTGGGCCTGTGCTTCGACGGCGACGCGGACCGTATTGTGGTCGTGGACGAGAAGGGCGAGGCGGTGGGGTGCGATCACCTGACGGCGTGGCTGGCGAAGTGGTTCCTGAAGGACAACCCCGGCGCGGCAGTGGTGTACGACCTGCGGTCGAGCAAGGCGCTGGAGGAGGACGTGCTCAAGGCGGGCGGGGCGCCGATCAAGAGCCGCGTGGGGCACGTGTTCATCAAGCAGATCCTCAAGGAGCGCAAGGGCGTCTTCGGGGGGGAGCTCTCGGGGCACTTCTACTTCCGCGACAACTACTTCGCCGACTCCGGCGCGATCGCCATGGCGACGGTGCTCACAGCGCTGGCCCACGCCAAGGGGACGATGAGCGAGCAGATCAAGCCCGTCGCCCGCTACGCGCAGTCGGGAGAGATCAATTTCCACGTCGAGGACAAGGACGGCGCGCTCGCCGACGTGCGCAAGGCCTTCGGCGCCGACGGCGAGATCGACGAACTCGACGGTGTGACCGTCGACTGCTTCCGCACCAAGGGCTGGTGGTGCAACGTCCGCAAGAGCAACACCGAGCCGCTGCTCCGGCTGAACCTCGAGGCACGCGACAGGAAGACGCTGGATGAGATGCTTGTCCGCATCGCGCCGATGCTGGGCGAACGGGCCGAGGAATGATCACGCGCCCCGACGCGGGGCGATGAGGCAGGACGCCGCATGAATATCGCACGATTCTTCGAGCACTGGTCGATCGCCGAGGACCCCTTCCGGGCCGAGGAAGCGCGGCAGGACGCTGTCTTCCAGCGGCTCGGCGAGCCCGTGGCGCACCCGGATTTCGAGAAGATCGCGGGCGACCTCGACAACCCCTCCACGTCGATCGTCTTCGGCGAGAAGGGCAGCGGCAAGACGGCCATCCGCCTGCAGATCGAGCGGCGGGCGGCGCAGCGCAACGTGGCCACCCCCGAGCGTCGCGTGCTGCTGACGCCCTGCGACGACCTCAACCCCATGCTCGACCACATCCACGCCCGCGAGGGCGGCGAGGATGTAGATGCTTCGCTCCGCGGCGTTCGACTCGTTGACCACATGGACAACGTGCTGGGCGTCGCCGCCACGAAATTGACCGACTTCGCGCTGGGCGAGGACGCGTTCAGCGCCAAGGCCGCGCGCCGGCTCAGCCCCGAGCAGCGGAGCGACTTCCTGCTCTTGCAGGCTGTGTACGACGGTTCCGAGCACGCGCCGGAGCGCACGCGTCGGCTGCGTCGGCTGCTGCACATCCGTCCGGACGCCCGGGAGACGGTGTGGCTCCTGCTGCGGTGGGGCGGGTGGGTGTTCGCCGCGGCGGCGCTCGGGTTGTGGATGCGCTACGGCCACGAGGATGCGCAGCGGCTGTGGATGTGGGTGATTCTGGCGCTCGCGGGCGCGTGGGGCGTGGTGCTGCTCAAGACGCTGGTGTGGGACGCGCTGCTCCTGCGCCGGGTCTCGGCACGTCTGGCACGGCAGACGCGGGCGCTGGGGCGGAGCGCGGAGACGGTCGGCGCCTCGCTGGCGCGGGCGCCGTCGCGGGTGCGTCGCCACGACCTGCTGCCGCTCGACGACGTGGATGAGCACCGCTACGCCATGTTCGCCCGCCTGCGGCGTGTGGCCCGGGCGCTGGGGTGGGAGAGCGTCGTCGTCGTCGTGGACCGGGTGGACGAGCCAACGCTGGTGAGCGGCGACACCGAGCGCATGCGGTCCGTGATCTGGCCGCTGCTCAACAACAAGTTCCTGCAGATGGAGGGCGTGGCGTTCAAGCTGCTGCTGCCCATCGAGTTGCGGTACGCGCTCTTCCGCGAGGCCAGCGCGTTCTTCCAGGAGGCCCGCCTCGACAAGCAGAACCTCGTCGAGCGCCTGCAGTGGACGGGCTCCATGCTCTACGACCTCTGCAACGCCCGCATCGCGGCGTGCATGACGCCGGGCGCGAAGCCCGTGGCGCTGCGCGATCTCTTCGACGACGACGTTACGCGGCAGGACGTGATCGACGCCCTCGACCAGATGCGCCAGCCGCGCGACGCGTTCAAGCTGCTCTACCGCTGCGTGCAGGAGCACTGCTCGAACGTCCCCGATGAGGACCCGAAGTGGACGATCCCCCGCCTCACGCTCGAGTCGGTGCGGAAGCGGCAGGTGGAGCGCGTCGAGCAACTCATGCGGGGTGTCCGCCCGGGCTGAAGCGGGGCTCGGCCGGGCACGGCTCTGGGAGCGTGTGTGCATCCCGAAGGCGGCGCCCGTCGCGGCGGGCGAGCCGCGGGGGATTTTTTCGGGCGTTTATGCCGAATCATAAATTTCATGCGACGAACCACACTTTTCTGGGCGATGCAGGGCGGGTCTCTGGTACATTCGCCGCCGATTGAGAGAAGGAGATCGAACCATGCGGACTCGGACCCGTATCGCGTTGTCACTTATTCCATGCGCCGTAGCCTTGGGCGCCGCCGGCGGGGCGCAGGCGTTGATCGTCGCCAACGAGATGCAGCGGCCGGACAACGGCTTCGTCGGGCGCTGGGCGGGCTCGAGTGCGGTCGCCGTGGGCGAGCACTGGGTGCTGACCGCCGCGCACGTGGGCGGGAGCGTGGGCAACAACTTCCGGATGCAGCGGCGGTCGTTCGAGGCGACGGCGATGATCCGGCACCACAGCGCGGACCTGATTCTGGTGCGCGTGGCCGAAGCGCTGCCCGGGTGGCACGGGATCACCGGGGATGTATCAAAGCGGGACCGTGTGGTGCTCGCGGGTGTCGGGCACACCGCCGGCGCACAGGTGGGCAAGCACGGGCTCGATTGGACGGGCGAACTGCGTGCGGCGTGGGGAGAGAACACCATCCAGAACGTGCAGGGCGACACGCTCGCCATGCGGTACTTCGCAAAGGGCAAGAAAGCGCTGCCGCACGAGGCGGCTTTCGCCTACCGCGACTCCGGCGGCGGCGTGTTCCTGCAGGGCGCGGACGGCACGCTGGCGCTAGCGGGCGTCGCGGTCGGGGCCTCCGACTTCGGGCGGACGATGCACGGCTCGATGAGTTATGCGCTGTCGCTCGGGTCGTACCTCGACTGGATCGCCGAGGCGACCAACGGCGAGGTGGATGTGCTCGGGGCCGGGCGCGTGGACGGCGTCGGGTACGCCCTGCCCGCCCCCGGCGGCGTGGCGACGCTGGCGATGCTCGCGGTGCTGGGCGCTCGTCGCCGCCGCGGGTGAGTTCGATTCGTTCACTCCCCCGGTATGTACGAGATCACGCCCTCCCAGGGGGAGGAGGCGGTGGCGTACTTCTTCATGGGGATGCGTCCGGAGAGGTAGGACATCCGCCCCGCGAGGCAGGCGTGGCGCATGGCGTGGGCCATGGTGAGGGCGTCCTGCGCGTGGGCGATGCCGGTGTTGAGCAGCACGCCATCGGCGCCGAGCTCCATGGCCACGGCCACGTCGCTGGCGGCGCCCACGCCGGCGTCCACGATCACCGGATACGCCGCGTCGCCTTCCTTGAGCAGTTCGAGGCACAGGGCGATGTTGTGCGGGTTGCGCACGCCCTGGCCGGAGCCGATGGGCGAACCGGCGGGCATGACGCTCGTCGCCCCGGCTTCCTTCAGGCGCAGCGCGGCGATGGGGTCGTCGCTGGAGTAGCAGAGCACCTCGAAACCGTCTTTGACCAACTCGCGGCAGGCCTCGAGGGTGCCGCCGGGGTCGGGCAGGAGCGTCTTGCGGTCGCCGAGGACTTCGAGCTTCACCCACGATGCGCCGGGGTTGCCGAGTTGTTCGAGGATCTCGCGCCCGAGGCGGGAGACGCGCACGGCGTCATCGGCACTGAAGCATCCGGCGGTGTTGGGGAGGATCGTGTAGCGGTCGGTGTCGATGAAGTCGAGCAGGCTCTCGCCCTTGTCGTTCACCAGCCGCTCGCGGCGCACGGCCACCGTCACGGCCTGCGCGCCGCTGGCGAGGAGGGCGGCCTGCATCGTCGGGTTGTCGCGGTACTTGCCGGTGCCGACGATCAGGCGGCTGGTGAACGTGCGCGAGCCGATGGTCAGCGGCTTGAGCGCCGGGTCGGCGGGGGCGTGGGGGATGTCGGTGGTGGGAAGCGTCATAGGTAAGAGTGGGTCAATCGCTGGGCATGAAAGGAGGCGCCCCTCGCGCAGGGGCAAACTTCCGGGGGGGGGTTAGCCGCCGCCGACGAGGGTGACGATCTCGACCTCGTCGCCGTCGCGGAGGGTGCGGGTGTCGTGCTCGCGTCGGGGGGCGAGTTCGCGGTTGATCTCGACGGCGCAGGCTTTGGCCCCGACGCCGAGGCGGTCGATGAGGGCGGCGACGGTGATCTCGTCGCCGGGTATCGGGGTTTCCTCGCCGTTGATGATCAGACGCATCGGGGCAGTATAGGGTGGCGAATCCCGTGGTCGGGGTGGCGGTAGTAGTTGGGGCATACGATTCTTTGCGGGCGTCGGCGTCGGCGGCCGCACACGAGAAGGAACGGGAAGCATCCATGCACAAGCCGTGGCTCATCGCCGGCGCATTAACGGGGCTCGCGGCGCTGCTCATCGGCGCGGCGATCGCGTACACGCGTGTCGAGGCACGCCCGGACCCCTTGCCGCGTCAGACCCCCGAGGCGGTGATCGACAGCGTGTTCGCACTGGTGGCGGAGGGACGACCGGGGCGGATCTCTGAACTCATCGCCGCGCCCGACGACGACATGCGGCTGGTGGTGCAGCGGCTGGGGTACCTGCTCGACAGCGTGCACGCGTTGTCTGTCGTCATGCAGGAAAGCTTCCCGCACGAGGTTGAAACGCTGCGGCAGCGGGCGGCGCGCGGGGAGGTCCGGGGCGGCGTCGGCGCGCTGCTGCGGCGCCCGGAGCCGGGGCAGGCGTCGAGCGAGGCGCTGCGGCTGCTTCTGGCGGACCCGTACGCGGCGTTGCGCGATGGTCGCGAGCGCATCACCACGGTGATGATCGCGGACGATGCGGCGGCGGTGCTCGTCGATGGGGCGCCGGCCTTCGGCGTGGGCATGACGATGCGGTACGACGAGGACGCGTGGTGGCTGGAGTTGCCGCTGAACATCCCCGTGGCCCGTCGGTTCATGCCGCAATCGCCGGAGGAGTTTCAGATATTGGCGTCGATGATCCACGTGATCGAGAACGCGGTGCTGGACCTGACCGAGGATGTGCGACGGGGGCAGGCCGAGAGCGTGGAGGACGCCTCGCGGCTGGCGGGTGAGAAGGCGTTCGCGCCGATCATGATCTGTGTGGTGGCGTACAACCGGGCGATGGAGGTTCGGGCGAGCGCGGGCCGGTAGGGGGCGTCGAGACGGGGCCGCTTCAAGGGGGGCTGATCGGTGGAAGTCGCTAGTATCCCGATGTGAGCGACAGCGGCCAGTCACACGGCGCGTACACGGTCATCCGCGAGCTCGGTCGCGGGGGGATGGGCGTTGTGCATCTGGCGCGCGACGGCTCACTCGATCGTGAAGTCGCCATCAAGACGCTGCCCGACGACTTCGCGGCCAACCCGGAGCGGCTGGCCCGCTTCGAGCGCGAGGCCAGACTGCTGGCTTCGCTGAGCCACGGCAACATCGCGGCGGTGCACGGGCTGGAATCGGACGGCGGTTCACGCCGGCTGGTCATGGAGTACGTCCCCGGCGAGACGCTCGGCGCGATGCTCGCCGAGGGGGCGCTGGGGGTTGAGACGTCGTTGCGGGTCGCGGCCCAGATCGCCGCGGCGGTGGAGGCGGCCCACGACGCGGGGGTGATCCACCGCGACCTCAAGCCGGGCAACGTGATCGTGCGTCCGGACGGCGTGGCCAAGGTGCTGGACTTCGGCCTGGCGCGGGAGGTTGCCGGTTCGCGCGTCGGATCGAGCTTGCTGCCCACCGCGACGCACGGTGTGGAGGCGATCACCGGGCGCCACGCGGTGCTGGGCACGCCGGGGTACATGAGCCCCGAGCAGGCCCGCGGCAAGCCGGTGGACAAACGCACGGACGTCTTCAGTTTCGGCTGCGTGTTTTTTGAGATGCTCACCGGCAAGGCCGTGTTCAAGGGCGAGACGACGGCGGACGTCGTCGTGACGCTGCTCGACGCCGAACCGGATTGGGACGCCCTCCCCGAGCGCACGCCGCTGCGGGTGCGCGAGTTGATGCGGCACTGCCTCGAGAAAGACCCCTCGCGCCGGCTGCGCGACATGGGCGATGCGCGGCTCGAAATCGAGCGGGCGATCGCGGGGCAGGAGTGGGCGCGGTCGTCGATGGTGGGGGAGATGAACGCGACGAGCCCGCGCCGGCGCTTGAAGGCGTTGGCGCCGTGGGTGGTCGTCGCGATCGTGGTCGCATCGGCGCTCGTGTCGACGCTGGTGCGCGGGTCGCGCGTCGCGCCGGCGCCGACGATCGCGGCTTCGATCGTGGCCCCGCCGGGGTTCACGGCGTCCGACCCGCTCATCTCTCCTGATGGGCGCACGGTCGTGTACTTCTCGCGGATGCTGGACATCACCGGCATCGATCTCGACCTGCTCGAACGCGGGTGGCGCTTGCGGCGGCTCGATTCGTACGAGAGCCGCATGATCCCCGGCACGAAGGGGGCGCGGGGGGTGGGGTTCTCGCCCGATGGTCGTTGGGTCACGTTCGCGGCTCCGATCTCCGAGGACTCGACGCGGCACGTTCTCTACAAGATGGCGGTCGACGACGACGGGCAGCCGGTGTCGATCGGCGAATTCGATGTCCGCTTTCAGATCGGGGCTCCGCTCTGGCTGGAAGACGGACGGATTCTGTTGATGGCGCGACAGGAACGGATGGTGCTCTTGGTGTTCCGCGACACCGGCGCGTACGTGGAGACGATCGATCACCCAGCGCTCGCCGCGCTGATCCCGGCGGTGATGCACCGGCTTCCGGGTGAGTCAAACCGGTTCATGCTGACCAGCCCGCGCTATGCGGAGTCGGGGTTCGTCATCGACTGTTCGCTTCTGGACCTCGAGAACATGGAGATCCGTCAGGTGGTGGAGAACGCCGGGTCTCCCCACCTGCTGGGGGACGACACGCTGCTCTTCGCCCGTGCGGATTCGCTGCTCGCGGCGCCGATCGATCGGGCGACGATGGAGTTGCGGGGGTCGCCGCGTGTTGTCTTGACGGGGATGCGCACGTCGGACGCGTGGTCGCACGCTGAATACAGCGTGAGCCTGCACGGCGATCTTGTCTACGCCCCGGGCGGCAGGACAGGGGCGTCACGCCGGCTCTCCATACTCGATATCGGGGGCGAATCGGTGTTCGTCGGGGACCGCCCACGGGCGTTGGAACCGTTGCTCAGCGTCTCGCCCGACGGCGCCCGCGTCGCGATGACGATGGTGCAGTCCGGCGGGCTGTACGACATCTGGGTGACGGACATCGACCGCCCGACGATGCGCAGAGCGATCGCCATGCCCGGGGCCGACTGCGGCTCCCCGATCTGGTCGCGAGACGGTCGCACGCTGTACTTCATGCGGCGCGTCGTTGGCGAGCCCGACTCGCTGTACGCCCTCGACATCGACGGCGCAGGCCCGCCTCGCAGGTTCTACACCGCGCCCGGGTCCATGGCGCACCTCGTCACGACGCTGGGGAGCTCATGGAAGAATGACGAGGTCGTTTTCACCCTGCTCGGGCCGGACGGCGCCGCAGTGCTTGTCGCGGATACGGATATGGAGCATGAGGCGCCGGCGCGGGTGCTCTTGTCGGGCTCCGCTTTCGTGCAAGACGCGTCGTATTCCCACGACGGCCGATGGATCGTCTACACAGAGTTGGGCGCCGAGCGCCGGGATGTCCTCGTCCGAGCGGTGCGGGAAGACGGAACGCTGGGCCCGCCGATTCCGGTGACCACCGGCGGCGGCGCCATGCCGGCGTGGCGGTCCGATCTTGAAGACGGTCAACTCGGGCTGGTCTACCGGTCGAACAACGGCGACGTCGTGCGCACGGTCATGCAGACTTCGCCGCGCGTGTCGTTCTCCGTTCCCGAGCGGTTCCCCGTGGACGGCCAGCGCGTGTTCGGGATGGCGCACCCCCTTCCCTCGGGCAACGTTCTCGTTCTGATGCGGGGCGAGGAGGAGAATCCGAGCACCGAGGCGAGGGTGATCCTCAACGCTGGCCCGATGCTGCGGGGCGCCCGCCGCTGAAGGCGGTCGGGCCGCAGCACGGGGGGAATGGGCCCGGAATGTGCTATCGTTCGGCTCCAGAGATCCACCTAGATCAGGAGTAATCGATGAAAATGTCCGCCCGCGTTGTATCGATGTTCGTGCTCCTCGCGCTGCCCGCCATCGCCTGGGCCGAGGGGATGACGCTGGATCAGATCGCCAAGATGCGCTTCGTCAGCAGCGCAGTGGTCAGCCCCGACGGCGCTCACATCGCCTACACCCGCGTCGTGCCCCGCGTGCTGCCCGCCGACAAGGACGGCGCCGCGTGGACCGAGCTGCACGTCATCGACGCCGACGGCCAGAGCCGCCCCTTCATTACCGGCTCCGTGAACGTCTCCTCGATCGGCTGGACGCCCGACGGCCAGCACATCACGTTCCTCAACAAGCGGGGCGACGACGCCACCCGTCGTCTCTACGCCCTGCCCATCGGCGGCGGCGAGGCCCGCGCCATCGCCGCGCTGGAGACGGACATCAGCGCGTACTCCTTCAGCCCGGACGGCGCCCGCGTCGCCCTGCTGGCCTTCGAGCCCGTCCCCGCAGACCTGAAGCGCGAGCGCGAGATGGGCTTCTCGCAGGTCGTGTACGAGGAAGACTGGACGCCCCGTCGCCTGTACACCGTAAACCTCGAAGAGGGCGCGCTGGCGAAGGGCGCCAAAGACGACTTCCTCGACATCGAAGGCTCGGTGCAACAGGCGCTGTGGTCGCCCGGGGGGGACCGGCTGGCGGTGGTCGTCACGCCGCGTGAACTGGTGGACGACACGCTGATGTTCAAGCGCATCCGCATCGTCTCGCCGGAGGGCGCCGAACTGGGCCGTATCGACAACCCCGGCAAGCTCGGCCAGATCGCGTGGAGCCCGGACGGCGAGCACCTCGCGTTCATCGCCACCGAATCCCTCCACGACACGCGCGAGGGCCGCCTGATGGTCGCCGGCAAGAACGGCGGCGCGTGGGCGCACCTGCTGCCCGGGCTGCAGGGCCACGTCTGGCACGTGGACTGGAAGGACGCGAACAACCTCCTCTTCATCAGCTACGAGGGCCTCGAGGCCCGCATCGCGACCATCCGTCCCGACGGCTCCAACCAGACGAACCTCGTCGACCTCGGCGGCCCCATCTGGGACTCGCTCAGCGTCTCCGACCGGGGCGACATCGTCCTGACCGCCAACGCGCCCACACACCCGCGCGAGGTGTTCCGCCTGCGCAACAACACCCCCGAGCGCCTCACCGACAGCAACCCCTGGATCGCCGACGTCACGCTCGCGCGGCAGGAGGCGGTCACCTACTCCGCCCGTGACGGCCTCGACATCGAGGGCGTGCTCTTCTACCCCCTCGACTACCAGCCGGGCCGTCGCCACCCGTTGATCCTCGTCGTCCACGGCGGGCCCGAAGCGCACTACTCCAACGGCTGGCTCACCCAGTACAACGCGCCCGCCGACCACGCCGCGGCGGAGGGTTACTTCGTCTTCTATCCCAACTACCGCGGCTCCACGGGGCGCGGCGTCGAGTTCACCGAAACCAGCCAGGGCCGCCCCGCGATGGAGGAGTTCGACGACCTCATCGACGGCGTCGACTTCCTCATCGAGCAGGGCATGGTGGACGCCGACCGCGTCGGCATCACCGGCGGCTCCTACGGCGGCTACGCCAGCGCGTGGGGCGCGACGTACTACTCCGAGCGGTTCGCTGCGGCGGTGATGAACGTCGGCATCTCCGACACCATCTCCAAGGTCGGCACCTCCGACATCCCACAGGAGCTCTACCTCGTCCACTACCTCACGTGGCCGTGGGAGGACTGGGAGATGTTCTACCGCGCCAGCCCCATCCGCTACATCACCCGCGCCCGCACGCCGATTCTGATCCTGCACGGCGACGCCGACCCACGCGTCGATCCGACGCAGTCGAAGATCCTGCACCGCTACCTGGTGCTGCAGGAGAACCCGCCGCCGGTGCGCCTCGTGCTCTACCGCGGCGAGGGCCACGGCAACCGCCGCGCGGCCTCGCGCTACGACTACTCCCTCCGCCTGATGCAGTGGATGAACCACTACCTCAAGGGCGAGGGCGGCGAGCCGCCGGATCACCGGCTGGATTACGGGTTGGAGGACGCGAAGAAGGAGTGAGCCAAGCGGCTTCAACGTTCCTTGCAACCCGGTCGATTTGAGCAACGCAGTGATCCTCCACGTCTCCCATCGCGAGCGATGGGAGACGTGGCGATCCGCTGCCATCTCCGTCGCAGGGGGGCGGAGCGTGGCCGGGGCCTGTGAACGCGCCGGGTGAGCCGCCGTGCCCCTCGGTCTGCACTGCGTGCGTCGGGTGGCGTGACGCAGAGCCGGAACGTCAATCTGCGCAAGAACCCGCCCGTAAAGGGGTCGTTTTTTTCGATTCCGGGGTTGCAAAATCAGGGTATGCACGTACACTAGCGGCGCACAGGATGGGGCGCTCGCCGCGCTCCACGCACAAATCGCAACCGTGGCCCACTCGCTTCGATGCGGCGTTTTCGCGTCGGCGCGTGGGGGAGTCGGTGCATTGGAGGAGCAGCATGAGAAATCGATCATTCGCAAATAGCCCGCGTGGCGGTGCGCTCGCCGCGGGCACGATTCTTGGGGCGGTCTGCGCGGCCGGCGCCGGGGCCGGGCCGATCGTCAGCAGCATCCTCGCCAGCGAGGACGGCGACGTCCACTACACCGGCTTGAGCAACTACGCCGTCAACACCACGAGCGCCGCCGTGGTGTCCGTCCGCTCCGGCGGCAACAACGTCCGCAACGGCGTGTACGTGTTCGATCTCGGCTCGATCCCCTCGTGGGCGATCGTCACCGGGGCCACCCTGCGGCTGACGACGGGTGCGCTGATATCGAACGTCGGCTCCACCGCGGACGTCTTCTTCCAGGCGTACGCCAGCGACGGCACGATCACCGTCGACGATCATCAGAACTTCCTCAGCGCCGCCCAGGTCGCGATGGAGACGTTCACGGTCGGCACCTCGGCCAACACCCCGCTCACGATCGATTTCGACGACCTCGCGCCCCTGCAGGCGGCGATCGACGACGGGGCGTCGTTCCTCTCCGTGCGCTCGACGACGGTCAACTTCGTGACGTTCTCGATCCGCAGCCTCGAATCGACGGTCGGGGTCGAGTTCAAGCCCACGCTCGAACTCACCTACATCCCCTCGCCGGGCTCCGCCGCCCTGATGTGTCTGGCCATCGGTGTGATGGCGCCACGACGCCGCGCCCGCCGAGCCTGACCCGGCCCAACCCCCTCGCACGTCGCGGCGCCAACCCGCCACGCACACTCAGCCCCCTACGGGGGGCTTATTTCATGGGCACGCCGCGCCGAAGGCGCCGAGGATGATGCTGAGGTCGCCGAAGTCGACGGCGCCGCTGCCGTCGAGGTCGGCGGTGCAGGCGGTGGCGAAGGTGTAGGCCATG
>RECZ01000148.1 GCA_007693765.1 Phycisphaerales bacterium
AGCAAAAGCCCATCGAAAGCGACAGAGAGCCATACAAGCGCAACTGTAGTATTAGCGCGAATCAATCTGAGGCAGAACCAACCGTGCTACCGCGCAGTTGGCCTTGATCCATGCACCAGCGCTGGTGTCTTGGGGTCAAGCTTGATAGTCTGATGATCCATTGATTGAAAGAACGTCCCGTGTCGCAACCTTCCGACGATCCGGCCTGCGCTCAGGCCGCCCATCCTGTGCGGGAGCCCTTCGCGGCGCCTTCCGTCGAGACGCTGGAGAACGCCGCCGCGATGCTGCGCGCCGCAGGCGACGCTGGCAGGCTGCGGCTGCTGCTGAGACTGGTCGCGGGCGAGCGGTGCGTGACAGAGCTGGCCGAGGCCGAGGGCGATAAGCTGGCCACGGTCTCGGCGCGGCTGCAGCAGCTACACGCCGCCCGCCTCGTCACAAGGCGGCGCGAGGCGAGGCACATCCACTACGCGCTCGCTGACGGACATGTCGCCCGTCTCGTGCGCGACATCCTCGACCACGCCGCCGAGGGCGCCTCCTCGGCCAGAACCCGGCAAGGAGACCGGCCATGACCTGCTCGAACCCGCAGCACGCGAACCACGCCCATGCGCACGGCCCCGGCTGCGGCCACACCGCCGTGCGGCATGGCGATCATGTCGACTACCTTCATGACGGTCATCTGCATCATCCGCACGAGGGTCATGTCGACGAGCACGTGATCGAGGTCTCGGCCGCCAACCCGGACGCCTGTGCGCAGCTATCCAGCAGTGCGCTTGGCCACGATGCCGACCACGTCCACGGCCCGGGCTGCGGGCACGAGGCCGTGCCGCACGGCGATCACGTCTGCTATCTCGTGAACGGCCGACTGCATCACCCGCACGACGGCCACTGCGACGACCACGGACCGCTGCAGGCAGTCTGATCGCGCCTGATCTGGCGGGCAACTGCGGGATGCGTCGGCCCCCAGATCCGTGCCGCGTCTCGCGCGAGCAGCGCCTGCTCCCGCGCGTCCAGCATGCGGAGCGCAGCCGCCACGTCGCCGTGGCTGCATCTCAGAGCGTGGTGGTAGACCTTCAGGGCCGACTTGACGGACCATGAGAGCGCCGCGCGCGCCAGCCACCGACGCAGCGGCTCCGGGGCCCGATCGAAGGCACGCATCGGGTCGCGCGCGGGGCGTCGGCGCAGGGTCGTCGCGAGGTTGCGGCTCATGTCGACACCGCCGCGCCGACCCCGGCCGCGCACCACGCCCGCAGGAACGCGTCCACCGGCTCCCGCCCTACGCCTTGCGTGATGAACACGAGCCTCGTGCGGCGGTCGTCGTCGGGCCAGGCGTCGAGGATGACAGGGTCGTGGAAGACGTGCTGCGCGCCGTGGATGACGACGGGGCGCTCCGGTTTTTCCGCAAGGCAGACGACGCCCTTCACCCGCAGAAGCTCCGGTCCCTGATTGGCGATCAGAAGCTCCAGCGCCGTGGTGAAGGCCATGGTCGGGACCGGCTCGTCCAGCGTCACGCAGAAGGCGCGGATGTCGGGGCCGTGGCGCGAGACGTCGTGGTGGTGGTGATGCCCGTGTCCTTGCAGCGGTTCCGATTGGTCCTCGTCCCTTTTGCGGGCGAACGCTTCCGCGTTCAGCCACGCGCGGACGTCCATCGATTTCGCGCCGGGGTCGAAGACGGTCATGTCGAACAGGCGCCGCAGCTCGAAGTCCGGCGCCCGGGCGTCGAGCAGCGCGGCGCCGGGCGCCAGCGACCGCAGCCGCGCCGCGAGCGCGTCGAGGTCGCGGCGCGAGGCCGGGTCGCGGACGAGGTCGGTCTTGGTCAGCACGATCCGGTCCGCGACGGCGACCTGCCGGACTGCTTCGACGTGCCGGTCGAGCGTCGCGTCGCCGTTGACCGCGTCCACCGCCGTCACGACGCCCGCCAGCGCGAAGCGCCGCGCGAGGCGCGGATCGGCGACAAGGGTCTGGATCGGCGGCGCCGGGTCGGCGAGGCCGGTGGTCTCGATCACGAGGCGCGAGAAGCCGCCGCTCTCGCCCGAAGTCATGCGGGCGTGGAGCCGCATCAGCGCCTCGCGGATGTCGCCACGGACGGTGCAGCAGAGGCAGCCCGTCGTGGTCTCGACGATCTGTTCGGGCGCATGGGCGATGAGAGCCCCGTCGAGCCCAACCTCGCCGAACTCGTTGACCACCACCGCCGTGTCGCTGAAGCGCGGATCGCGCAGGACCGCGCTCAGCAGCGTGGATTTTCCGGCGCCGAGGAACCCGGTGAGGAGGGTGACGGGGATGCGGTCTGTCATGGGCGTCGGTCGTCCTCGTCGTCGGGCTCGAAGGGGTCGATGACGAGCAGGAGCCGCGTCACGCCGGTCCCTGCAATCGGCGGCGAGCGATGGACGAGGCCGGTGGTCTCCCCCGGCCAGCGTCGGCCCCGGAACAGCGCCGCCGCGCCGCGGGGTGCGCGGTCGATTTGGTCCGGTGTTTCGCCGCGGGGGGCGACGCCATACTCGGCGCCCGGTCCGCGATAGGTGCAGAGCAACCGCAGCCGAACATTGTCGACGTGGAACTTTCGGCAGCTGTCGGTGCGCACGACGTCAAGCCGCACCCGGATCATCGGCGCGCCTGCGGCGCGCGCGAAGAGCAGGGCGAGGGCGGCGACGTCGTCCGCCAGCACGTCGCGTTCGCGGCAAGCAGCGAGGCCCGCGCCGTCGCAGGCCGCGATCACGGCTTCGTCCGCGCGGCTGTGGGGCATGGCCGCGCGCAGGCTGGGCAGGCGCTCCGGGGGCAGTGCGTCGATCCAGGCCGCGAAGTCCGGGTCGGGCGCGCGGTTCCAGATCGCCGCGGCCACGCCGACCTCGCCGATGCGCAGCAGGCCCTCGGGCTCGGTAATATGGTGCACGCGCGTGGCCGATGGGGCGACGGAGACCCGCGAGCATTGGCGTGTCGGGGCAGTGGCTGGGGTCATGGCGGATCTCCCGTGGTCTTCCAACAGGTCGCGACGGCAAAGCCGCCGCGACCTGTTGCTCCTTTCGATGGGTCAGTGGGCGTGATCCGCTTCGGCTGCGAGCAGCAGCAGCGCTTGCGGAGCGCCGCCGACGGCGACACGCTCGACAACAGCGAGGGTTTCGGCGTCGACAAGGGCGACCTGCCCTGTCGCCGGGTCCGACACCGCGACCCTGTCGCCCGCTGCCGCCATCATCGGGCGGACGACGCCGCGCTCCATTGAGTAGGCCGCCGTCACGCCGGCGGCCTCGCCGAGGACGCGACCCGTCAGCGCCGAGAACCGGACCAGCCGGCCGTCCGCGAGGATGGCGAAGCCGATCTCGCCAGTCTCGCTCAGCGCAAAGGCCATGCGCGGCGCCGGTAGCGTGGCGAAGGCGAAGTCGCCCGTCGCCGCGGAGGGATCGAGGATGACCAAAGCGTCGCCGCCCCAGGTGCCGACCAGCGCCAAGGTGTTCGCCGGGCTGAGGAGCTGGCGGATCATGCCTCCCGTCGGTGCGTCCGCCGGATAGGGGACGAAGCGGCCCGTGGGCGGTGTCGCGCGCGCGTCGAAGATCGCGACGCCGTCCTCGCAGCCGAAGCCGACGAAGCCGCCCGCCTTGCCCTCGCCATGGAGGTTGAGGCAGGCGACGCGCGACAGCTCCGCGCCGTCCGGCCCGAGCACCGCGAGCGCGTCGGGCAAGCCCTCGCCGTCGGGCGCGACCGAGGCGATGACGAAGTCGCCGAGCGGCACGGCCACGCCGTGATGCGGCTTGCCGGTCTCGACCACCGCGGCCGGGGCGAGATCGCCCCCGACGGCCGCTGCGGCGTCGTGCAGCGTCGCGACGCCGGAGCCGTCCCAGAACACTGCCACGAGGGCCGCGTCCATGTTGAAGTGCACGGGCCGCTCGCCCGAAGCCGTCGCTGGCAGGAGCGACGGGGCGCCGATGATCACCGCCGCGTGGTCGCCGTGGTCCTCCTGGACGAACCCCGTATCGAGCAGCTGCACGAGGCCCGCGTCGCGCTGCACGGCCCAGGCGTGGCGACCGTCCGGGCCGAGGTGGAGGCGCGCCGGCGAGGTGACGTCGAAGCGTGCGACGGGCGCCTCTCCGACATCGATCACGTGGATCGTCGGCTCTGTCGCGTCCGCCACAATCAGGCGATAGCGGGTCTCGTGGTCGTGGGCGGCGACGCTCGTCGCGGCGAGCGCGGCGAGCGTGGCGGCCAGAAAGGCGAATGTTCTCTTCATGGGGTCTCTCCTCATGCGGCTTCAGCCCTGCCCCAGGCCGGGAAAGGATCGGGAAGCGTCGCCCAGGCTTCGGGTTCGAAGGCGGGCGCGGCGGGGTCGCCGACGAGGCAGTCCTCCAGCATCGCCATGATGGCGGAGATCCGCATGGTGTCGGCGGCGCCGATGAACGCGATCTCCTGGCGGCGATCCTCGAACACCGGATCCCAGGTGGCCTGCATGCGCGCCCGCGCGTCGTGATCCTGCGGCCAGCGCGCCTTCGGCACGGCGGCCCACCAGAGGCCGAGGCCCTTTGTCTGGGCTATGGCGCCAGCGAGGCTGAACTCGCCCGCCCAGTCCGGGCGGGTGGCCAGCCAGAAATGCCCCTTCGCGCGGATCACGCCGGGCAGCGGGGTCTGCAGGAATTCACGGAACTTCGTCGGGTGCAGCGGGCGGCGGGCGCGCCAGACGAAGCTCGTGACGCCGTATTCCTCGGTCTCGGGGGTGTGATTGGCGAACCCGTAGAGCTCCTTGGCCCAGAGCGGATGCTCCTGCGCGCGGTCGAAGTCGAAGAGGCCGGTATCGAAAATGGCGTCGGTGGCGACGCGGGCGTAATCGGTCTCGATCAGCAGGGCGTCGGGGTTGAGGCTGCGGATGATCTTGCGCGCAGCGTCGAGCTTGCCGGGGTCGGCGTCCGAGACCTTGTTGAGGATCACCACATCGGCGAACTCGATCTGCTCGACCAGCAGGTTGACGAGCGTTCGGTCGTCATCCTCACCGAGGGTCTCGCCGCGGTCGGACAGAAAATCGCGGCTGGCGAAGTCGTTGAGCAGGTTCACCGCGTCGACGACCGTCACCATGGTGTCGAGCCGCGC
>RECZ01000028.1 GCA_007693765.1 Phycisphaerales bacterium
AAGACCACGGCCCGCACCGCCACCAAGCGCCGCATCGCTCGCAAGAGCAGCGCCCGCACCACGGCCAAGCGCACCGCCACCAAGCGCAGCACGGCCCGCAAGCCCGCCAAGCGCACCGCGCGCAAGACGACGGCCCGCGCCACCACCAAGCGCCGCGTCGCTCGCAAGAGCAACGCCCGCAAGCCCGTCGCCCGCAAGAGCACGGCCCGCAAGCCCATCGCTCGCAAGCCCCGCGCGACCAAGAGCATCCGCCGCACGCCCCGCGCAACGACGCGCCTCCGCCTCGTCGGCACGCGGAACACCCGCCGCCCGATGCCCATCCGCCGCGCCGCCTGAGCCGCGCGACCGGACAACGCAGCACGTGAACAACACAGGGCCGCGTCCATCACGGACGCGGCCCTGTAACGTTTTGCTTCGTTCGGTTCGCCGACGGGCGCGCTTACAGCTCCACCACCGCCATGTCGCCCTTGGTGTCCTTCGCCTTCGCCGGCGCACGCAACTCGCCCATCGATCGCAGCGAGTCGTGCTCGCTCGCCATCTCCCGGCGCAGCGCGCCGCCCTCGTACGCCTCGACACCGATGCGCTCGCCGCGGCTCAGGGCCCGGAGGTCCAGCGCGATCTGGCCCTCCGGCGTGGCGCCGTCGAGGGGGATGATCGCCCGCTCGAAGGCCTGCGCCACGCCCTCGGCGTTGACGAAGCTGCCGTTCTTCTCCACCCACGTCGCCCCGGGGATCACCACGTCCGCGCGCTCCGCCAGCGGGCCGCGCAGCGTGTCGAGCAGCACGAGGAAGGGCCGCCCCGCGCCCGCTTCGGCGCGGCCGCGTTCGGTCGCGCGCAGCAGAGACTCCGGGGCCCACTGCGTCGGGTAGTTGCCGGTGAGCACCAGCGCCCCGAACCCGCCGATGCGCCCCTCGACGTCCTCCCACGACCGCACGCGCCCGGGCGCCAGGGCCTCGAGCGCCGCGCGCACGCCGCGGGCGTTGGGCGCCTTCTCGGCCCGCACCACGAAGCCCTCGCCGCCGGCGTGCGCCGGCGTGGCGTTGGGCGGGTAGACGCGGTCCTCGCCGCGCGTGGGCACGGGGCCGACGGCCAGCGTGGCGTCGGCGTCGATCGCCAGCACGGCCGCGCCCAGCGCGTACGCCTCCTCGCTCGCCAGCATGGGGCTGACCACGAGGGCCACCCCCTTGGCCGCCGTCAGCGCTTCGTGCGCCTCGCGCAGGGCCCGCTCGTACGTCGCCTCGACGGGTGCGCCGAACTGGCGGCGCACGCACGTCCGCAGACGGTCGGGCGAGTGGATGTGCTCGATCGTGTAGCGCACCTCGTCGGTGATCCACCAGCGGTTGATCTTCAGGTTCTCACGCGGCTTGACGCGGTAGACCTTGCCGTCGTTGTGCTCGATCCAGATGTTGTCGCCGCTCGCGGTGACGCCGTCGATGGAGGGCGCCTCCTTGAGGTACCACACCCGCTGGGCGAAGAGGAAGTCCTTGTCCAGCAGGGCGCCGACGGGGCAGAGGTCGATGACATTGCTGGCCAGTTCGTTGTCGAGCGGCTTGCCGGGGAAGACGTCGATCTGCTCGTGAGCGCCGCGCCCCTCGATGGTCAGTTCCGCGGTCTCCGTGACCTCGCGCGTGAACCGCACGCAGCGGCTGCACATGATGCAGCGGTCGGCGTAGAGCAGCACGTTGGGGCCGAGGTCCTTCTTGGGCTGCTTGATCTTGTCCTCTTCGAAGCGCGAGACGCTGCGCCCGTACTGGTAGGAGTAATCCTGCAGCAGGCACTCGCCCGCCTGATCGCACACCGGGCAGTCCAGCGGGTGGTTGATGAGCAGGTACTCCATCACCGACTTCTGGTTGGCGATGGCCTTGGGTGAGTCGGTGTAGACGACCTGCCCGTCGCCGCACGTCGTCTGGCACGTGGGCGCGAGCTTGGGGATGGGCTCGAGCTTGTTGTCGTTACGGGGGTTGGGCGCCCAGACCTCTGCGAGGCAGATGCGGCACGAGGCCACGACGCTCAGACCGGGGTGGTAGCAGTAGTAGGGGATGTTGATCCCGTTGGCGAGCGCCACCTGCAGGATCGTCTGACCCGGCTCGAACTCGCATGCTTTGCCGTCGATGGTGATCGTGGGCATCGTCGTGGGCACCTGTGTCGCCCGCGGCGCGCGGCGCCGAGGGGGTGGGAATTCTCGTTTCTGTCAGCGGGAGGGCCAGTGTAGGCGATGCGCAGGCCCACGCGACCTGTAGAATCCGCCTCGTGCACGACGCCGCCCCCACACCGCCCGAACCCGCCCCCGCCTTCCTCCACGCCCTCGAAGGCCGCTTCATCGTCTTCGACGGCCCCGACGGCTCGGGCAAGACCACCCAACTCCGACGATTCACCCGCGCCTGCCGCGCTCGCGGCGTGCGGCTGTGTGAGGTCCGCGAGCCCGGCGGCACCCCCGTGGGCGAACGCGTCCGCGACATCCTCCTCGACCGCGCCCACGAGGAGATGGCCGTCCGCTGCGAGACGCTGCTCTACATGGCCAGCCGCGCCCAACTCGTCGAGCAGGTCATCCGCCCCGCCCTCGCGCAGGGCGAACTCGTCGTCGCCGACCGCTTCGTCTCCAGCACTCTCGCCTACCAGGGCGCCGCCGGCGGCATCCCCATCGACGACATCAACACCCTCGCCCGCATCGCCTGCGACAGCGTCCGCCCCGACCTCGTGGTGATCTTCGACGTCGACGAGCGCGCCGCCGCCAAGCGCCTCGGCCTCCTCCTCGACCGCATGGAGGCCAAGGGCGCCGCGTTCCACAAACGCGTCCGCGAGGGCTACCTCGAACAGGCCCGCGCCGAGCCCGACCGCCACCTCGTCATCGACGCCTCGCACGACGCCGACACCGTCACCGCGTCCCTCTTCGACGCGCTGAGCGCCTGGGCGAGCGCCCACGCCTGACCCCCCCCCCCGCCCGCGCCCCCCCCCCCCCCGACCCCCGGCCCCGTCGTCGCCACACCCACCCGCCACCGATACCCTCCAGCGTGCCCCCGCCCACCGACGCAACAACCCGCTCCCACACGCCGCGGCGGGTCATCATCCGCCTCGCGGTGGTGATCGGCGTCGCCGTGGGAGCGGCGCACCTCGTCATCGCGCCCGCAACGAACCCCAGCGCGCTCGACGACGCGGCCCAGCCGCCCGACGCGTGGGAAGAGTGGCGCGACGACGACTTCCGCGCCCACGCCGCCGCGCTCGACCGCAGCGATCCGCGCGCCGTCGCCGATCGCGCCCTGGCCGCGATGCACGAGGGCCGCTACCGCGACTTTCTGGCGTACAGCTCCGCCCGGCTCCAACAACGGCACACGCCCGACCGGCTCGAACGGCGCATCGGACGCACGGCCCTCGTCGCGCCCGATCTCACGCGGGCGCTCTCCGAGGCCGCCGTCGACGGCGACACCGCGCACGTCCGCGTGCTCTTCGACACAACAGACCGCCGGTGGGTGCAGTCGCTCGTCCTCGCGCGTGAACGCGGCGGCGCGTGGGGCGTCGAGCGCATCGAGGGCGGCGACCGCGGCGCCCCGCCGCACCTCGCCGACGACCCCGGCATCGCCCGCGACGACCCCCTCGTCGTCGTGCGCGAGTTCCTCGACGCCCTCGCCGCGTACGACATCATCGGCGCCTACCGGCGCATCAGCCTCGACGCCCAGACCGGCTTCGGCGTGCCGCGCTTCACCGAGGCCGCCCTGCACGTCTTCCCCGCCGCCGGCGAAAACGAGCGGTGGCTCCCCGAGATCGAAACAACCAGCAGCGACGCCGCCACCGTGATCGTGCGCCGCAAGGACCTCTCGCCGCACGCCCGGGTCGAGTTGCGGCGCACAGGCGATGAGTGGCGCATCGAGAACTACACCCCCTTCGTGCAGCAGATCCGCCCCACCGCCGCCACAACCGCCACCACGGAACGCCCATGAAGCCCGCCGAACTCGCCGCCCGCATCGATCACACGATCCTCAAGCCCGAGGCCACGCCCGAGGACGTCGACCGCCTCGTGCGCGAGGCGCTCGAACACAACTTCGCGTCGGTCTGCGTCAACGGCCGCTTCGTCGAGCGCGTCGCGAGCGCCCTCGATCAGGCCCGCCGCGCAAAGCCCCACCCCGTGCTCGCCTGCGCCGTCGCCGGATTCCCGCTCGGCGCCATGACGCCCATGGCCATGGCCATCGAAGCAACGCAGGCCGCCAAGCACGGCGCCCGCGAGATCGACGTCGTGGCCTGGATCCCCCACCTCGTGCGCACCAACGCCGACGCCCTCCGCGACGACCTGCTCCACACCACCCGCGCCGTGCGCGCCGTCGCTCCGAGCATCGTCGTCAAGGTCATCCTCGAAACCGGCGCCCTCCGCGCCACGGCGCCCGACGACGCCGCCTTCGAAGCCATGATCGCCACCGGCTGCGACGCCGCCCGCTCCAGCGGCTGCGACTTCGTCAAAACCTCCACCGGCTTCCACCCCGCCGGCGGCGCCACCATCGAAGCCGTGCGCCTCATGCGCAAACACGCCGACAACACCCTCAAAGTCAAAGCCTCCGGCGGCGTCCGCACCCGCGAAGACGCCCTCCGCATGATCGACGCCGGCGCCGACCGCATCGGCGCCTCCTCCAGCGTCGCCATCATCAACTCCCACTGAGGGCTCCACGCCCCACAGC
The DNA here is from genome assembly GCA_007693765.1 of Phycisphaerales bacterium. Classification (GTDB taxonomy): domain Bacteria; phylum Planctomycetota; class Phycisphaerae; order Phycisphaerales; family UBA1924; genus RECZ01. The sequence goes on from RECZ01000028.1 coordinate 4,665, forward strand.
GGTCTTCACTCCGGGTGCCACTACACAGCCAAAGGCTGTGTAGTGCCGATCCCCAACACGGCCATCACACGCAACCTGCACATCAAACGCTTAACCACTACTCCCCTTCGGGGAGTAGTGGCGCCCAGAAATGACATCGCCACACCACACAGGGGGCGCCACGCCTGACCGCGTAGCGGCAGGCGTGCCGCATGCAACCTGCGCTACGAACGCTCAACCACTGCTGCCCTTCGGGTCAGCAGTGGCACCCGGAAAAAAACAGCGCACACTCTCCGCACCCCCTACCCCACCTAGGCTCTGTTTGACGGATCGAGGAGCCTCAGGCAGCGCTGGATCATGGCAAGC
>RECZ01000120.1 GCA_007693765.1 Phycisphaerales bacterium
CTCTCGTCTTCTGATTCGTCGTCGTCTTCGTACTCTTCTTCGTCTCCGTCCTCGTCGACGTACTCGTACTCGTATTCCTCGTCGTCTTCTTCCGCCGCGTCGTCCTCTTCGGCGTCGATCGCGGCGTCGTCTTCATCGGGTGCGGCGCGGGCGGGGCGAGTGCGGGATTCGGGGTGGGCGGGGTCGCCGGCGAAGAGGGTGCCGTCGGCGGCGTCCTGCTCGGCCTGGGCTTTCATCGCGGCCCATTCCTCGGGGGAGATCATCACCTCGCGGGCGACGGAGCCCTTGTGCTCGCCGATGATGCCGGCCATGCCCATGAGGTCGATGAGCCGGCTGGCGCGGGTGTAGCCGATGGCGAGCCGGCGCTGCAGCAGGGAGACGGAGCCGCGGCGGGACTCGAGGACGATCTCCACGGCCTTGTCGAAGAGCGGGTCTTCCTGGGCGCTGTTCTGCCAGTTCTCGGTGCCGCCTTCTTCGTCGCCCTCGCCGCGGAGCTGCATGAGCTGGCGTTCGAAGGAGGGCGCGGAGACGTCCTTGAGGAAGCGGACGACGCGCCGGATCTCGACGTCCTCGACGAGCGTGCCCTGGGCGCGGAGCATCTTGCTCGATCGCGGCGTGAGGAAGAGCATGTCGCCCTGCCCGAGCAGCACCTCGCCGCCCTTCTGGTCCATCACGATGCGGCTGTCCATGCCCGAGGCGACCTTGAAGCAGATGCGCGAGGGCATGTTGGACTTGATGAGCCCGGTGACGACGTTGGCCTGCGGGCGCTGCGTGGCGAGGATGAGGTGGATGCCCACGGCGCGGGCCTTCTGGGCGATTCGCACGATGGAGGACTCGACCTCCTTGTTGGTCATCATGAGGTCGGCGAGTTCGTCGATCATGAACACCATGCGCGGCAGCTTGCGCGGGATGCGGGCCTCTTCGGCCTCGGAGGCGGGGGAGAAGCGGTCTTTGAGCTCGTCCCAGCCGAGGCCGTTGTAGGCGTCGATGTCGCGGCAGCCGGCCTCGGCGAGCAGCTCGTAGCGCTCGTCCATCTTGGTGACGGCCCACTCGAGGATGGCCGCGGCCTTGCCCATCTCGGTGACGACGGGGCACATGAGGTGGGGGATGTCGCGGAACTGCGACATCTCGACCATTTTGGGATCGACGAGGACAAGCTTGAGGTCGCCGGGCTTCTTGGTGTAGAGGAAGCCCATGATGATGGCGTTGATGCAGACGGACTTGCCCGAGCCGGTGGTGCCGGCGATGAGCATGTGGGGCATGTCGGCGAGGTCGTAGATGAGGGGCGCGCCGCTGGCGTCTTTGCCGAGGAAGAGCGGGAGGCGCATCTTGGAGGTCTTCTCGGAGCCGGTCATGAGCTCCTTGAGGCGGACGCGCTCCTTCTCGATGTTGGGCGCCTCGATGCCGATGGTGTCGCGCCCTTCGAGGTTGGGCACGATGCGCACGTTGACGACCTTCATGGCGCGGGCGAGGTCCGCCGCGAGCGAGTTGATCTGGCTGACCTTGGTGCCCGGCGCGAGCTTCACCTCGTAGAGGGTGATGACGGGGCCGGAGTCGATGCCCACGACCTCGCCCTCGATGCGGTAGACGCGGAGCGCCTCTTCGAGGGCGGTGGCCTGCTCGCGGACGAAGGACTCCATCTTGTCGGAGTAGTCGTCTTCGGGGTCGAGCAGGAGGTCGAGGCCGGGGAAGACGTACTTGTCGTCGGCGGCGGCGGTGGCGGTCTGGATGTCGAGCAGGTCTTCCTCGGTGGCCGGGCGGCGCGAGGCCGCGGCGAAGCGCACGGGGAGCTTGGACATCTTCTCGCGGAGTTGATCGGGGTCGAAGACCTGGGGTGCGCCGGGGAGTTCGTCGTCGTCTTCGGCCGCGAGCGCGGCGAGGGCGGCGGCGCGGCGTTCGCGCTGGGTGGGCTTGGGCGGGGCCTCTTCTTCGTCGTCTTCTTCGTCCCACGCTTCTTCGTCGTCTTCTTCGACCACGGCGGCGGCGCGGCGGCGGCGGGGCTTGGCCTCGACGATGGGGTCGTCGTCGAGGTCGTTCTCGCGGACGCGGTTGGCGCGGGCGGCGGCGAGCGCGGTGGCGCCCTTCTGTGCGCCGGTGGCGCCGGCGCGGGCGGCGCGCCAGAGGGCGAGGGGCGCCATCGCGAGCCAGTGGTCGAAGGCGACGATGGCGCCGACGCCCAGCACCAGCAGCAGGGCCAGCGTCGTGCCCGCGGGGCCGGAGCGAACGGAGAGTTCCTGCACGCTCACGATGCCCGCCAGCCCGCCCGCGCCCTGCGGCGCCGCGCCGGCGCCGGGGAACATCAGGGCCTGGAAGCCCGCGATCGCCAGCGCGACCATCAGCACGCCGATCATGCGCAGGCCGGGCTGGGAGACGCGGCGGCCGGTGGCGGCGACGACGAGGAAGAACGCCGCGCCGACGAGCAGGACCCAGGCGCCGGCGTCGAGCATGAGGAAGAAGTGATGGGCGAGGAAGGCGCCGGCGGGCCCGCCCCAGTTGGCGGTCTCGGCGTTGAGGGGGGCGATGGTGTGGCCGGGGGCGTCGGCGGGGTGGTGGCTGACCAGGCTGACGAAGGCGAAGAGCCAGAGCGTCGCCAGCGCGAACCACCCGATGCGCCGGGGTGTGACCCCGATGCGCGACTCCGCCGCGGCTTGTGTGGACCTCCGTGCCATGCGTGGAGGATATCGGCAGTCGGCGTAGATCGGCGAGAAATGCGCGGCGGATATGCGGGCGGGTGTCGTCCGGCGTGCGCAGCGCGCTCGTTCAGGCGCCGGTGGAGCCGAAGCCGCCCTCGCCGCGGGTGCGGGGGGTGAGCTTCGATTCGGTGTGGGGGAGGTGGGTGGGGCCGCTGTCGAGGTCGTCGGTTTCCCGGATCACGGCCTGCGCGACGGGGGCGACGATGAGTTGGGCGATGCGGAGGGCGTGCTCTATGACGAAGGTCTCGCGTCCGAGGTTGATGATCGCGACCTTGAGTTCGCCGCGGTAGTCGGCGTCGATGGTGCCGGGGGAGTTGGGGAGGGTGATGCCGTGGCGTGTTGCGAGGCCGGAGCGGGCGCGGACCTGTCCCTCGTAGCCGGGTGGCAGCGACATGGCGAAGCCGCAGGGCACGATGACGATCTGCCCGGGCTCGACGCGCATCGGCTGGTCGATGCAGGCGTGGAGGTCCATGCCGGCGGCGTGGGCGGTCTGGTATTGCGGGACGGTCGCGCCGGGGTGGAGCCGGCGCAGGCGGAGCACGGGCTGCATGCTCTGGTGGTCGTGCGCGGCGGGTGCGGGGTCGGCGCTGGCGTGGGTGGGCATGCGGACAGACTCCCGACCGGCGGGCGGATCGTCAACACACGCGGGTGTTTTTGGGGGGAGGTTCAGGCGCCGGTCGAGGGTGAGCGGCAGGCGCTGAGGGGGGCGCACTCTGCGAGGCGGTTGTTGTTCTGCTGGATCTCGCGCTGGGCGCGGTCGAGTTCGCGGTTGAGCGTCTCGATGAGTCGGCGTGTGGAGGCGATGGCGTTGTCGATGGAGGATTTGCCGGTGACGGCCTTGTAGGCGTCGGGGCGTTTGAAGGTGGCCATCTGCTTTTCGGATTCGGCCTTGGCGTCGAGCAGGCCGCGCAGCAACGCCTCCGCGCGGTCGCGCGCGGCGTTGGTCTCGAGGAGCACGCGTTGTTTCTCGTTCAACGCCATAAGAGGGGAACGATGCGTTGGTCGTGTTTGCGAGTGCGGGGAGGGAGGAGGTGGCCCGTGCTTGCCTGCTTCTTGGTCCGATCCGTGGCCGAGAAGTTCCGTGCGGGCGCGGCGGCGAGGGGAGGAGGGTCTCGCCTGCGCCCGTATTCTCTATCGGATGGGCGCGGGGTCAAGCCGCGTGAAGTCCGGCGGCGGCCCCGTTTGTTTGGGATGTGTCAGTGTTTTCGTCGCTTGCGTGCTCGGGCGCGACGCCCGGGGCGTGTCGGCGGACGACGCGGAGGGCCTCGTCTTTTTCGAGTGTCCACTGCACTTCGCGTAGTTCCTGCACCATGCGGTCGAGGGCGTCGAGCGGTTCGGGCTCGCCGGGGGCGAGGGCGAGGACGCCGGGAGCGTCGGTTTCGCGGAGCGATTCTTCGTCGTGGGCGAGTTCTTCGTGGAGTTTCTCGCCGGGGCGCGCGCCGGTGAAGACGACGTCCATGGTGGGCAGGACGGAGGGGGTGATGTCGTGTTCGTCGGCGCGGGGGTCGGGGAAGCGGGGCTCGAAGCCCTGCAGGCGCACGAAGCGCTCGGCGAGGTCGACGATGCGCACGGGGCGGCCCATGTCGAGGACGAAGATGTCGGCGCCGCCGCACTCGGGGGCGTCGAGCGACGCGGCCTGAATGACGAGCGACGCGGCCTCGGGGATGGTCATGAAGTAGCGGGTCATCTCCGGGTGGGTGACGGTGACGGGCCCGCCCTCGGCGACCTGGCGCGCCCAGATGGGGGCGACGCTGCACGCGGAGCCGAGCACGTTGCCGAAGCGGACCATGCGGAAGCGTCCGGCGTCGGAGCCCGAGCGGGTGTTGAGCGAGCGCACGTAGCGCTCGGCGAAGCGCTTGGTGGCGCCCATGACGGAGCGGGGCGTGACGGCCTTGTCGGTGCTGATCATCACGAAGCGCTCGACGCCCGCGACAAGGGCGGCGTCGGCGATGGACTTGGTGCCGAAGAGGTTGTTGCGCACGGCGTGGGCGGGGTGGTCTTCCATGATGGGCACGTGCTTGTGGGCCGCGGCGTGGAGGACGACGTGGGGGCGCAGGGCTTCGAGGTAGGCGCGGGTGCTGGTGGCCTCCACGACGTCGTGCAGCAGAGCCCGCACGCGCACGCCGGGCGCTCTGGCCTTGAGCAGGCGGGCGATCTCGAAGAGGGCGTTCTCGGAGCGCTCGATGAGGATGAGCGATTCGGGGTTGTGGGCCGCGGCGATGAGGGCGAGTTCGGAGCCGATGCTGCCGCCGGCGCCGGTGATGAGCACGC
>RECZ01000081.1 GCA_007693765.1 Phycisphaerales bacterium
ACGAAGTTGAAGAGAAGAAGAGATTTAGTAGGTGACGGGCGGGACGCCCGTCCCAAGAGGCTGGGTAGGGGGGGAGCGCGTGCCCATTCTGCTTTCCTATCAAATCTCGTGGAACGGGCGTCCCGCCCGTTTCCTACCCCATCTCTGCCTTCTCACCAACCCGCCCTCCTCTTAGCCCCCGATCTGCTACACCACTCCCATGCCCACGCCGTTGAGCCCTTCCGAACAAGCCATCCGCGACGCCATCGCCCCGCGGCGGGATGAACTCATCCACGACCTCGGCGCCCACGTCGCCATCCCCACCGGTCACAATCACACGCCGGGTCTGGACGAGTACCGGGCCGTCGTCGTCACGCGACTGCAGGCCCTCGGCGCCTCGGTCGAGACGGTCCCCGGCGAGCCGCGCCCCGAGTGGATGGGCGCATCGAAGGGGGCGATCCCGCACACCGTGATCCTCCGCTCCGAGGCGGCGCAACGGGCGGCGCCGGGCGCGATGCGCATCCTCATCGCCGGCCATCTCGACACCGTCTTCCCGCCCGACGGCGACTTCACGCAGATGATGTGCAGCGTCGACGGTCGCACCGCCAAAGGCCCCGGCGTGGTGGACATGAAGGGCGGCGTGCTCATCGCCATCGCGGCGCTCGAGGCGCTGCACGCGTGCGGCGTCGAGGTCGCGTGGACGGCGATGTTCAACAGCGACGAGGAAACCGGCTCGTACCACAGCGATAGCGCGCTCCGCGCCGAAGCGCCGAAGCACGACCTCGGCATCGCCGTCGAGCCGGCGCTTGCCGGGGGAGAACTCGCCATCGAGCGGTACGGCAGCGGGCAGTTCATCATCGAGGCCCACGGGCGGTCGGCGCACGTCGGGCGCGAGTTCGAGAAGGGTGTCAGCGCCGTGCACGCGCTGGCGAAGGCCATCGACAAGGCGTGCGACATCGCCGACCCGGCGAAGCAGCGCATCGTCTCCGTCGGCCCGCTCGAGGGCGGCAAGGCGACCAACGTCGTGCCCGACCTCGCCCGCGCCTGGGGCAACGCCCGCTACCCCACGCCCGAGATCGGCCGCGAGATCGGCGCTGCGCTCGACGCCCTCGCGACTCCCGAGGACGCCATGCCCCGGGTGATCGTGCGCCGGTCCTTCAACCGTCCCGCCAAGCCCCTCATCCCCGCGACGGAGCGCCTCGCCCTCGCCGCCCGCGACGCCGCGGAGTCGCTGGGCCAGCGGCTCCCCTTCGCGAGCACCGGGGGCGTGTGCGACGGCAACATCCTGCAGGACGCCGGCCTCCCGACGGTCGATACACTGGGAGTGCGCGGCGGAGGGCTGCACACCACCGAGGAATGGATCGAACTCGACAGCCTCGTCGAGCGCGCCACGCTCCTCGGCGTGCTGCTCGCCCGACTCTCGCGCAGCGCCGTCCGATAACCCGGGCGCGACCGATCGGCCTACGCTTCAGACTCACCACGCACCGCCGCGAACGCGAACGGACCCGGACCCCTCCCAATGACCACCGCATCCGACACCCAGACCACCCTCGGCGCGCAGTTCCAGCGCAACCCCGTCGTGCGCAACGCCATCAGCGCCATCGTCGAAGAGCTGCGCGCCGCGCAGGCCCCGATCACCGACGTCCGCCCGGCTCGCTCCCCGGAGTTGGCGCAGGCCTACGCGCAGATGCTCGAGAACGCCGGCGACATCCGCGGCCGCGCCCTGCTCTATCCCTACCTCGGCTCGGGGATGGGCAACGGGGCGCTCGTCGAGCTGGCCGACGGCTCGGTGAAGTTCGACATGATCAGCGGCATCGGCGTGCAGTTCTTCGGGCACTCCGACCCGCTGCTGATGCAGGCCGCGCTCGAGGGCGCCGCCGGCGGGGACACGATCATGCAGGGCCACCTGCAGGGCAACAACGACGCGTACGAGTTCGCCCGGGTGCTGCTCGATCAGGCGATGAAGGGCAGCGCCCTCGCGCACGTCTTCCTGTGCAACTCCGGCGCGATGGCCAACGAGAACGCGCTCAAGATCTGCTACCAGAAGCACGCCCCCGCCTCACGCGTCATCGCCTTCGCCGGCTGCTTCATGGGGCGCAGCGTCACGATGGCCCAGATCGGCGACTCCGCCGCGGGGCGCGACGGCGTTCCCCTCAGCACCCTCGTCGACTACATGCCCTTCTACGACCACGCTGCGGCCAAGCGCATGAGCGCCGGCGATGTCTCCGGCTCGACGCGGTACATCGACATGTGCGTCTGGCACCTGCGCCAGTACATCGAGCGCTACCCCAAGCAGCACGCGTGCTTCATCTTCGAGCTGGTGCAGGGCGAGGGCGGCTTCAACACCGCGCCGCCGGAGTTCTTCCGCGCCCTGATGGAGGTCTGCAAGGACGCGAAGATCGCCGTGTGGGACGACGAGGTTCAGACCTTCGGGCGCACCACCGAGATGTACTGCTACGACGCGCTGGGCTTGGGCGACATGGTCGACGTGGTGTGCGTCGGCAAGATGTCGCAGGTGTGCGCCGTGCTCTACACCAGCGAGTACAACCCCCGCGCCGGCCTGCTCTCGGCGACGTTCCTCGGCAGCACCGACGCCGTCCGCGCCGGACGCAGCATCCTCGAACGCCTGCGCGACAACGGCCACTACGGCCCCGACGGCAAGCACGCGAAGCACTTCAAAATGTTCGAGCAGCGCGCCCGCGCCCTCGCCCAGCGTCACCCCGACTGGTTCCCGGCCAACCGCGACGTGCACGACATTGTCAGCGGCCTCGGCGGCATGATGCGCATGACGCCCTTCGGCGGAAAGAAAGACGCCATCACCAAGCTCTGCCGCACGCTCTTCGACGAGGGCGTCATCACCTTCTATTGCGGCCACGACCCGTACCACCTGCGTATGCTCCCGCCGCTGGGCGTCTTCCAGGAATCGCAGTGGGACCGCGTCTTCGAGCTCGTCGAGAGCGGCATGGCCAAGGTCGCCGCCCAGCACAAGAATTGACCCGCCCGCGCCCGAGCACCCAACCGGAGAACCGCGTGTTCCGCATCAGGCACGCCATTCAGAGCGACGTCGGCATCCTGCTGAAGCTGGCCAAAATGGTCCACTTCATCAACCTGCCCGCGGATAAAGAGGCCATCGCCGAGAAGATCCGGCGCAGCCGCGCATCTTTCACCGTGCGCGGCGAGACCCCCCCGGTCGACGCCAACGGCGCCTACACCGGCCCCGCCGGGCACTCGCCCCAGTACATGTTCGTCGTCGAGGACGCCCGCTCCGGCTCACCGATCGGCACCAGCGCGCTCATCGCGCAGATGGGCTCGCCCGGCAACCCCAACGTGGCGCTCACCCTCCGCAAACGCGAATTCTTCAGCAAGGACCTGCAGACCGGCGCCACCCACGTCACCGCACAGCTCCTGCTCGAGGAAGACGGCCCCTCCGAGATCGGCGGCCTCATCGTCGGACCCACATTCCGTGGCCACGGCGTGGGCAAGATGCTCAGCCTCGTGCGCTTCCACTACATCGGTCTGCACCGCAAGCGATTCAAGGACCGACTGCTCGCCGAGATGATGGCGCCCATCACGCCAGACGGGCGCAATCTCTTCTGGGATCACTTCGGGCGCAAGTTCATCAACCTCTCCTACGTCGAGGCGGACACGTTCTGCATGCGCTCGCGCGAGTTCATGACCTCGTTGCTGCCCCGCGAAGAGATCTACCTCACCCTGCTCCCCCCCGAGGCGCGGGCCGTGATCGGGCAGGTCGGCGCCGACACCCTCCCCGCGCGGCGCATGCTCGAGCGTCTGGGCTTCGTCTACCGCGACCGCATCGACCCCTTCGACGGCGGCCCCAACCTCGAAGCCAAAACCGACGACATCCCCCTGATCCGCGACACCCGCCGCGTGGATTTCGCCGGCGCCGCCCCCGAGGGCAAGGCCAAAGGCAACGCCATCGTGAGCCACGAAGACCCCGCCAACAGCGAGCGCCCCTTCCTCGCCGTGATGACGCCCTACACCGAGGCGTCGGGCGGCAAGTCGATCAAACTGCCCAAGCAGGCGATCGAGCTCCTCGGCGTCCAGCCCGGCGCACGCCTCGGCTTCACACCCCTCGATTCCTACGGCGCGATCGCGCCGAAGGCCGCCGCGAAATCCGCCGCCTCCAACAACGGCGCCGCGGCCAAGCCCGGCAAAGGCGCAACCAAGAAACAGGCGTCCAAACCCGCGAAGGGCGGCAAGAAGGCCAAGCCCGCCAAGCGGAAGGCCAAGGCGTGAGCGCAGCAGCCCCGCACCCGTCGCTGCGCCACCCGGCGTGCGACATCATCAACGGGAAGATCGTCCCCTTGCGCACGGGTGACGCCGTCGCCTCGCGCAACCCGGCGCGGCCCGCCGAGACGGTCTGGAGCGCAGCGAGCGAACTCGCCCACGTGGATGAAGCCGTCGCCGCGGCCCGCGCCGCGTTCCCCGCGTGGGCCGCTAGCACGCCCGATGATCGCATCGCCCTCCTGCGCCGCTTTCAGCAGGTCGCCAGGGACCGCGCCGAGGCCCTCGCCGAACTCATCTGTGACGAGACGGGCAAGGCGTGGTGGGAATCCATCGGCGAGGCGGCGCTCATCGCGGGCAAGGTGGACATCACGCTCGACGAGTCCGCCCACTCCGGCCTGCAGCGCGTGCGCGCCTTCGAGTTCCCCATGAACGAGACACGCCGCGCCGCCTGCGCCTTCCGCCCGCACGGCGTGATGTGCGTGCTCGGCCCCTTCAACTTCCCGGCGCACCTGCCCAACGGGCACATCGTCCCGGCGCTGCTGGCGGGGAACACCATCGTCTTCAAGCCCAGCGACAAGACGCCGGGCGTGGGCCAGATGCTCGCCGAGATGCTGCTCGACGCCGGCTTCCCCGCGGGGGTGATCAACCTCGTGCAGGGCGGGGCGGACATCGCCTCGCGCCTCGCGTCGCACGACGGCGTCGACGGCGTGCTCTTCACCGGTTCGTGGCCCGTGGGCCGGCGCATCCTCGAGGCGAACCTCGACCGGCCCGGGCGCATCGTCGCGCTCGAGATGGGCGGCAACAACCCCGCGGTGGTGATGGACGACGCCGATCTGCGTCAGGCCGCGATCGAGTGCGCCCGCTGCGCGTTCAACACCACCGGACAGCGCTGCACCAGCACCCGCCGCGTGATCGTGCACGAGCGCGTAGCGCAGCCCTTCGTGCGCGCCGTGTGCCAGACCGCCAACACCCTGCTCATCGGCGACCCCCGCGGCGTCGGCGACGGCCCTCGCGAGTCGCGCCAGCCCGTCTTCATGGGCCCCATCATCAACGCCCAATCGCGCGACGCCGTGCTGGGCTTCCAGCGCGACCTAGCCCGCGCCGGCGCCGAAGTGCTCGTCGAGAGCACGACCATCGACACGCCCGAGGGCGGTTTCTACATCACTCCCGGCGTGGCGCGCGTGGACCGCTTCTCACTCGCCGACGATGCGGGCAAGGACGCCGGTTGCGACGTCGAGATCTTCGGCCCGTACCTGCGCATCAGCACAACGGACAGCCTCGACGACGCGATCATCCAGGCCAACGCCACGCGCTACGGGTTGTCGTCCTCGATCTTCACCCGCAGCGAGCCCGCCGCGGCGAGGTTCCTGCGCGAGTCCCGCGCCGGTTGCGTGAACGTGAACACCGGCACCGCGGGCGCCTCGGGCAAACTCCCCTTCGGCGGCCTCGGCTTCTCCGGCAACCACCGCCCCGCGGGCGCCTTCAGCCTCGATTACTGCGCCTACCCCGTGGCGACGATGATCGAAACCGGCGCCGAGGCGCAGATCGCTCCGGGCATGACGTTCGACGACTCGTGGGTGCGGTGAACTGAGAACCCGAGAAGCCAGCTCTCCCATCACACGCGATGGGAGAGGGAGCCGGAGCGGCGGCACACCCTCCCCACACCCGGCCCCGGGCCCTTTACTATGCCCCCCATGCCCGAACCCCGCACCATCCTCCCCGACCCCCACACCACGCCCCGCTTCGCCGGGGTCTGCACCTTCTGCCGCTTCCCGCGCCTCGAGGACGTCGCCCCCGCGCAATCGCCGGTCGACTGGGCCATCTACGGCGCCCCCTTCGACGGTGGCGTGACCTACCGCAGCGGCTGCCGCTTCGGGCCGCGAGCGATGCGCGAGGCCTCGCAGTACGTCAAGAACTATCACATCGAGCACGACATCCACCTGCCCGACGTGCTCAGCATGGCCGACGCCGGCGACTCGCCCGTCCGCTCCTTCTCGTGCAAGGAGAACGCGGACACGATGGCGGAGTTCGCCCGCTCGCTGGGCGACCCCAAGCACACCAAGCTCTTCGCCATCGGGGGCGATCACTCCATCGCGCTGCCCAACATCCGCGCCACGTGGGAGCGCCGCGGCAAGCCCAAGGGCGGCCTCGCGCTGCTGCACTTCGACTCCCACGTCGACACGCTCGACAAGACGCTGGGCGAGCGCTACAGCCACGCCTCGCCCTTCATCCGCGCCATCGAAGAGGGCTGCCTCGACCCCACGCGCATGCTGACCGTCGGCGTGAAGGGGCCGCTGAACTCCAAGGACGACCTCGTGTACGCGAGGGAGCACGGCGTCACCATCGTCACCTACGAGCACTGGCGGCGCGAAGGGGCGCAGATCATCGCCGACTTCCTCCGGCGCATCGGCGACGACGAGACGTACCTCACCTTCGACATCGACTGCGTGGACCCCGCCTACGCCCCCGGCACCGGCACGCTCTCGGTGGGCGGCTTCGCCTCGCACGAGATCCTGAGCGTGCTCCGCTCGCTCCGCGGCGCCAACATCGTCGGGGCGGACGTCGTCGAGGTGCTGCCCGACCGCGACCCCACGGGCATCACGGCCCTGCTGGCTTCCCACGCGGTGTTCGAGATACTCTGCCTCGACGCGGTGCGCCGAAAGGGCTGACCAGCGCCGACCGTTCCCGGTCCCTCGCCGATGAAATCCGCCCGCTGCGCATCCGAATGAGCCGAACGGCACGACGCCCCGGCGAGACCCGCCGCCCGTCGCCCGTTGGAGGTGAACCATGACCCTGCCGACCCTCGCCCGCCACGTCTCGCTCGTCGCGACGATCACCGTGCTTTGCGCTGCGCTCACGGGCTGCATCGACGCATCCTCAGCCCGGTACCACGACACCCGGCGCGTGGAAGTGGCGCACGTGCCCGGCTCCGCGGTGGAAGTGCAGGCCCGCAACGGCTCCATCGAGATCAGCCGTTCGAGCGGTGGGGGGGCCGGGGGCGACGAGGTCGTCGTCTCCGCCGTCATCCGCGCCCGGACGCAGGATCGTCTCGACAACACCACCATCGTCATCCACCGCGAAACGTCGGACGGCGCCCTGCGCATCAGCGCCGACTGGCCCGACGGGCGCGTGCTCTCGGGCGAGAGCTGCTCCTTCGTCGTGCACCTGCCCGACGCGAACGGCGTGCGCGCCGAAACGACCAACGGCGCCATCCGTCTGGCCGGCCTCGCCGGCGAGGCCGTGCTCACCACCTCCAACGGCCGGGTCGCCGTCGACGGGCACGACGGCGCCGTCAGCGTGCGCACGAGCAACGGGCGCGTGGGCTTGAACGACGTCGCCGGCGCCACCAGCGTGCGCACGAGCAACGGGCGCGTCGAGACCGTGAACGTCGGCGCCCCGCTCACCATCTCCACCAGCAACGGACGCGTGCAGGCCTCGCTACGCCCAGACGCGCCCGGTCCCATCGACATCGCCTCCTCCAACGGCGCCGTGAGCGTGGTCGTGGGCAAGGCGTTCGCGGGCCGTCTGGCGCTCTCCACCAGCAACGGGCGGGTCAGCTACACCGACGGCGAGGGCACGGACTTCTCCGGGCGCGGCTCGCTCAACGTCCAGGTGGGCCAGGGCGAAACGCCCTCCCGCGTGCGTTCGTCCAACGGCTCCATCGCCGTCCGTGTCGGCGCCGAGCAGGCCGAGTGATCGAGGGCGTGTGCGCGGGCGCGCCCCGGCGCCGCGCCCAGCGGCCCGCGGCTACCATGCCCACGCCATGCACACACACACCGACCCCCGGCGTGCGTACGCCGCTCCGCTCGTCACCGGCGCCCTCTTCCTGACCGCGGCGTTCCTGCTCGCCGCCTGCACGGGCGGGGGCGCGCCGATGCGCGACGGCTCGTCGCCCCCACCGGCCGCCTCCGGTCAGTCCGGGCAGCAGGCGCCGCCCAGCCGACGCCAGCGTGTGCCGCTCTACAGCGAGCGTTTCAACGCCGAATCCCCATTCGACCCCGCCGCGGGCGTGCGCATCGCCGCCAACAACGGGCCGGTCGAGATCGTGCCCGGCGCCGGCGACACGCTCCGCGTGCACGCCACCGTCAGCGCCGCCTCTCCCTCGCGCCTCGAGCACACCCGCGTCCGCCTCGAACCCGACGCCGAGGGCGTGCTGCGCGTCGGCGTCGACTGGCCCTCGGGGCGCGAGCCCGCGGAGGCCTCCGCGTTCCGTATCGAGGCCCCCGTCGGCGCCCGCGTCACCGACGTCGACGCCGGCAACGCCGCGGTGCGCATCGTCGATATGGCCGGCGATGTGCGCATCATCACCACCCGCGGCGACGTCGAGGTCCTCAACCATCGCGGGCACATCCACGCCGAAACCACCTACGCCCGCGTGACCGTCCGCGACCCCGGCGGCAACGTCTACGCCAAGTCGGAGAACGGCGTGATCACCGTGCACAACGCCCCCGGTCGCGTGCGCGCCGTCACCGCCAACGCCGGGGTGGACGTCCGCCTGTCGTCCCACAACCCCGGCCCCGTGCACATCGAGTCCTCGCTGGGGGCGATCCACCTCGAGATCGGCGAGGGCTTCGTGGGCGAACTCGATCTCCACAGCGTCAGCGGCTCGCTGGACATCCCCGCCGCGCTGAGCGAGCACATCGTCAGCCGCGGGCGCGAACGCGCGACGCTGCGGTTCGGCGAGGGCGGGGAGCGATCCACGGTGCGCACCACCGGCGCCGCCATCCGCGTGCGCCCCACCGGCACGCGCTGATCGTGCATCCGTCGCTGTGATTGAGGCTGGCCGAGGCCGGTGTTGGTGGGGGGGCGCAGCGTGCGCTGCAACGCGGCCCGAACCGTTCGCTCACGCGTCGCGCAGAGCCAAGATCAACTGCACCTTGCCGATCGGCTCATCCAACGCCGCGGCGATCTCGGCCGAGTCCTTCCCCGCGTCCGCCAACTGGCACACGCGGTGGTTGATCGGATCCGGCTCGTCCGCACGCAGTACGCCGCCGCTTCGGGCCTGACGCGGTGCGGCGGCGCCGACGCTGCGATCCTCGAGTTCCTCCTCGATCATGCGACCCAGCGCCGCACGCATCGAACGCGGCCCGGCGGTCGTCGCGCCGCGGGGCGCCGCCCGCTGCGGAGCGTCGCCGCCCGTCGCGGCGCCCAGGCGCGCCAGCCGATCGTCCGCGATCGCGATGAGCTCTTCGAGACGCTGGGCCCGTTCGTCCATCCGTGCGGCGAGGTGCTCGGCGAGTTCTTCGACGTCGCGGGCCACGCTGGCAAGGTCTGTCTCAACGCCGCGCGGGCCGGCGCTGCTCGGGCGCCGGCCACCGGCCATCGAGCCGAGCCACGCGAGAAAAGCGGGGGGGCGATCAGCGGTCCCCGTCGCTCCCGCGCCGCCGCGGCGACGGGCGAGGGCGTCGCGCGCCCGCAGCATCGCCCACACCAGCACCAGCGCCGCTCCGGAGATGAGCAGCGCCGCGGCGAGCGTGCCGAGGCCGCCAACGCCGGTCGGCGTCACGGGTTGCGTGCTGGCGAAGAGAAGCGCCACGAGGCGTGCTCCGGTGAGGTGCAACGAGGGTTCGGGAAACCGGGCCGCATCGATGCGGCGGCCCGTCAGGTGCTATCGGTATCATCCAGCGATGGCCCTGACAAACGCGCCCACGCCGCCGGCGTTCGCCAGCCGCCGCACGCTGCGGGAAGCGATCGGGCGCGACGACCGCGCCCGCGACGTGGCGCGGCGCTGGCGCGAGGCCGTCGCCGGCGCGCCCGGCCCCACGCTCGTCGCCTGCTCCGGCGGGGCCGACTCCACCGCCCTCGCCCTCTGCCTCCGCAGCGCCGGGGCGCCCCTCGTGCTGGGCCACATCGTCCACGACCTGCGCCCGCGTCACGAGGCGCTGGCCGACCGCGACGCCGTGCGCGACCTCGCCGCGGCGCTCGGCGTCCCCTTCGCTGAGGCCGAAGCGACCCGCGCGGCGCCCGGCAACGCCGAGGCCCTCGCCCGCCGCAATCGCTACCGCGCGCTCGCCAACCTCGCGCGCGCGAACCACGCCGCGACCGTCGTCACCGCCCACCACGCCGATGATCAGTTGGAATCGATCGTGCTCGCCCTGCTCCGCGGCGCCGGTCCGCGCGGTCTCGCGGGCGTCGCACCCGTGCGCGACCTCGCCCCGGGCCTGCGCCTCGTCCGCCCCATGCTCGGCCTCACCCGCACCGACGCCCGAGACCTGTGCTCCCGCGCCGGGGCGCCCTGGCGCGAAGACGCCACCAACCTCGACACCTCTCGCGCCCGCAACGCCCTCCGCCACGGCCCGCTCGCCGACATCGCCGCGATGCGCCCCGGCGCCGCACGACGCGCGGCCCAGACCGCCGAACTCCTCCGCGAAACCATCGCGCTCGTCGAAGACCGCGTCCACGCCGCCTTCGCCGATGCGCACGAATGGCCCCGCGAGGCGCTGCGGGCCGAGCGGACGATCGTCCTCGGCGCCGGCCTGCGGGCCGCAGCGGTGCGCGTGGGCGGCGGCGGTGGAGCCGACCGCCTCTCACGGCGCGTCGTCGACCCCGTGGTGCGCGCGATCCTCTCGGACAGCACCGACCCGCGCCGATTCACGATGGGGCCGGCCGCCGTCGAGGTCGATGCGCACCGCGTGCGCATCGCGCCTGTCGCGTGACGGAGCGCTCCCGGGGGCCGATCGGCACACCCGACCTGTGTGCCTCCGCGCAGTGGAGGCGAAAAGCGAGTGTGCGTGCTCGGCGGGCGCTGCGCGTCTGGATCGTGTGCCGTGGCCTTGCGAAGCATGGCCACGCGTGCGTGACTCACCTCTACGCTCGATCTCGCGTGCGTGACTCACCCAAGCTCAGCCTCACGTGCGTCACACATAGGCATGGCCACGCGTGCGTGACTCACCCCTCCCGAGCACCGACACGCGCAGCGCCAATTACCCAACAGCCCCACTCCAGCCCCGAAGGGGCTTCGGACCCTAGCCGTGGGCGAAGCGCAGCGCCGCCCACGGAAATCGTGCCCAATGAGAGATCACCGCCCCGAGGGGGCGGCGGAGCGACACGCGCACAGACGCACCGTGATCGCAACGAAACCTCGGCGCCGGCGCGACGCAGATCAATCCATCGCCCCTTCAGGGCGAATTCGTCCGTGTCGCCGTCGCCATGGGGCGCACTCGCAGCGGTGGGGGGAGGGCGCACATCGGTTTCGGCGCGGGCGTCGCGCCGTCATCACGTGCATCCGCAACGACATCGACACGTTCGGCGATCGCCGAAAACGCCGGGCCGACCATCCACCTCTGCGCACGCAACCTTGAACTAGTGCGCCGCCTTGAACCGCTTGGCGACCTCGCCCCAGTTGACCACGTTCCACCACGCGCTCACGTAGTCAGGGCGCCGGTTCTGGTAGTTCAGGTAATAGGCGTGCTCCCACACGTCGAGGCCGAGGATCGGCGTGCCGCCGCACCCGGCGAACGCGGGGCCCATCATGGGGTTGTCCTGGTTCGCGGTGGAGCAGACGTCGAGCTTCCCGCCGGGCATCACGCACAGCCACGCCCAGCCGGAGCCGAACCGCGTCGCGGCGGCGTTGGCGAATTTCTCCTTGAACGTGTCGAAGGAGCCGAACGCGGTGTCGATCGCCTTGGCGAGGTCGCCCTCGGGCTTGCCGCCGCCGCCCTTGCCGGGGGGGGCCATGACATGCCAGAAGAGCGAGTGATTCACGTGCCCGCCGGCGTTGTTGCGCACCGCGGCGCGCTTCTCCTCGGGCACGTCGCCCAGATGCTTGATGATGTCCTCCGCGGCCATGTCGGCGAATTTCGTGCCCTCGAGGGCCTTGTTGGCGTTGGTCACGTAGGCGTTGTGGTGCTTGCCGTGGTGGATCTCCATCGTCTTGGCGTCGACGTGGGGCTCGAGGGCGTTGGCCGCGTAGGGCAGATCGGGGAGCGTCAGGGGCACGGGTGTCTCCGTTGATGGGTCGAGTGACGGGGTTCGAGAGGGGGCCACGAACAGGTGGCGGCCCCGAACGCAGGATAGGACGCTCGCCCCCCCGCGTCCGGAAACCCGAACCGCGGCCCGACGGCGGCGGCGAGGGGTGAAAAAACAGGGGAATCTACCAAAAAATCGTGGTAGGTTCTTGTCAGAGCATGGTTTATGCGCATCCTTCGAGCCCGCCCAACCTGCTTCCACGGGGAATCCGAACCCGCATCGCACCGAATACCCGGTAAAGCCTTGTATCCGAGGTCAGAATATTTTAGACTGATTCCAATCTGGAACATTTTTCGGGCTTGGGCGTATCACATCATGCCGGCTTGGGGTCCGCACCTCGGCCGTGGCTCAGGCACAGACCTCGGCATCTGCAAATCGCGGCACGGATGCCGAACAAAAACGGACCCTCGGGCGTTTTCCTGAATGAGGGAGACGAACCCCGATGACTGAAGACTGCAGGACGCCGCACAACCCATCCCCTCCGCTCTCCCGTTTCCGGCCATCCTCGTCCGACACCCCCCAGCCTCGCCGGCTCCTCTGCCCTTCCGGGCTGTGGAGCGCGATGCTTCCGAATCCCTCTCTCCCTGAACGACCATGACGCAGCTCCGCACCATCCGAAATTCGCCCCTCGAGCAGATGCGCCGTCGCGGCCGCGTGAAGGTGTCGCATGCCCCCACCTCGGGTGCGCGCCGCCGTCGCCTCAGCCCCGACGACGAGCAGACGCTCCGCGATCTCCTCCTCAACGAGCAGGACTACATCGATAGCCCCGTCTTCTACGAGGAGGACGCCGAGCAGAAGATCTACGCCGACGCCCCCGACATCCGCAAGCCGGACACGTCGTGGTACCACCCCGTGATGGACGACCTTTCTCCTTCGCGCACCCGTGAGTACAAGGGCGCCGAGCAGGTGATCCTCACCGCCGCCGAGGAGCGCGTGCTCTTCCACCAGTACAACTACGCGCGTCACCGCGTGCACAACCTGCAGCTCGCCGTCTGGGCCACGCCCGACCGCCAGCCCACCGACGAGCAGGCCGAGGAGATGCTCCGCTGGAACCGCCTCGCGGTCCGCCTGCGCGAGCAGATCGCCAACACCAACCTCGCGCTGGTGCTGGCCATGGCTAAGCGCACGCGCATGAGCGAGGTGGACTTCGCCGACCTCGTGAGCGAGGGCAACATGGCCCTGCTCCGCGCGGTGGACAAGTTCGACGTCGGCCGCGGCTTCAAGTTCAGCACCTACGCCTGCCGCGCCATCCTCAAGGCGTTCAGCCGCCAGGGCATGAAGCTCAGCAAGCACCGCCAGCGCTTCCCCACCGACTTCGACCCCAAGCTCGAGCGCTCCAACTTCCTCGAGCTCAAGCGGGCCGATTTCGAGAAGGACGCCGCCGACGAGGTGCGCCGGATCGTCGTCGAGAACCGCGCCGACCTCTCCGCCATCGAGCGCACCGTCATCGAGCACCGCTTCGGCATCGAGACGGACGACTTCGAGAAGCCCATGACCCTCGAGCAGGTCGGCCAGATCATCGGCGTCACCAAGGAGCGTGTGCGCCAGATCCAGAACAAGGCGCTCGAGAAGATCCGCCTCGAGTTGGAAATCAACTACCTCGGCACCGTCGACGAAGAGGCCGAAGCCGAGGCCGAGGGCGCCGTCAAGAAGGCCGTCGCCTCGCTCAACTAACCGGCGACGTCCAACCTCCGACACCACACGCCCCGCGTCCTCACGACGCGGGGCTTTTTTTTCGCGCATCCGCGACCCGCCCGTCGCGGGAACGTAACGCGTGCGCGGCTCACCCGCCCGATGTCTTGTCCTCGATGGGGTCCTCGGGTTCGCCGAGCGGGTCGACGGGGATCTGCTCCGGGGGCGGGCGCGCACCCCGCCACGAGGCGTCGCGCGTGATCCGCTGCGCCTCGCGTCGGCCGTCGCGTATCGCCCGCGTGTCGGCGTCCGGGCCGGGCGTCGGCGCGGCGGGGGGGAGCTCGCCGTCGTCGCGCCGGAGGTAGAGCGTCTGCGTCGGGAAGGCGAACTCGACGCCGAGCCGGTTGGCCAGTCGCACGATGTCCACGAACAGCCGCTGACGCTCGCGCAGCTCCGTCTGCCAGTCCGGGCACTCGTGGAAAACACACACGAGGATCTCCAGCGAGTCGTCCTTGAAGGCGGTGAAGTTGACGGCGTAAAAGTCCTTGCGGGTGTACGGGTGCAGACGGATGAGTTCGCGGATGCCCTCGCAGAACGACTCGATCCTCTCCGGCGCCGTGTTGTAGGCGATGCCGAGGGTCTGCCACGTGCGCCGATACCGGCGCCGGCCGTAGTTGTCCACGGTGGCGCGGACGAGCGTGGCGTTGGGCATCGTGACCAGCGAGTTGTAGAACGTGCGGATGCGCGTCGAGCGGAAGCCGAGGTCGGAGACGATGCCCTCCACCTCGCCGATGCGCACCCAGTCGCCCACCTCGAAGGGTCGGTCCACCAGCACGGCGACGCTGCCGAAGAAGTTCTCGATCGTGTCCTTCGCCGCGAACGCGAACGCGAGGCCGCCGATGCCCAGCCCCGTGAGCAGGGGCAGGATCTCGATGTCCATGCTCTGCGCGATGTAGATGAGGCCGAAGACGAGGATGAAGATCTTCACCGCCCGGCGGATCATGGGCACGAGCAGGTCGTCGAACTTCGTGCGCGTGCGCGCCGCACGCTTGGCGAAGACCTCGCTCACCAGGTCCGTCACGCGGAACCCCGCCCACACGCCGGCGAGCATCAGGAAGAAGTGGATCGCGGGGGTGAGCACGAACAGCGCCACGTCCGGCATGCCCAACACCCACAGGCCCGGGGGCAGCAGCAGCGCGGCCGCGAAGAGGCCGAAGGGCCGGACCGTGCGCTTGAGCGTATCGGCCTCGGGCTTCTCCCCCTTGCGCGCGATCCAGCGCGTGGCGAACGCGGCGAGGAAGAACCGCACCGCCGTGTCCACCGTCGCCGCGATGAGGATCACCAGCAGCAGCCCGATCCACTGCCAGTACTCGACGCCGATGACCTCCCCCTCGCGCAGCGAGGGCGGCATCAGCGACCGGATCCGCAGCGACACGCTCAGGGCGCGCTCGTCCACGCCGAAGACGACCGGCAGGTGCTCGACGGCGCGGTACAGCGCGCTGACGCCCGCGACCGTGTCGGCGGAGAAGCGCCACGCCCCACGCTCGTCGACCGAGAACACGATCCTCCCGTCCGGCGCGGCCTCTATGAGCGCCCTGTGGGCCGGGTCCTCCGGGTTCGGGAAGTAGACGTAGGTCTCCAACCCCCGCTCGAGCACCTCGGCGCGGTCGGGCAGCGACCACATCCTCACCTCGCCGATGCGGTTGAGTACGCCCAGCAACTGCACGGCGGTGTCGGCGCCGGCGGCGCGCGTCACGGCGTTGAGGTCGAGGCAGCCGACGGCGTCCTCCATCGCCTGCCGTCGCTCGAAGGCGTACGCCGGCGCGGTGTGCACGCGGTGCATCGCCTCGAGGAAGGAGAACATCGTCGCGCGCGGGCTGTTGAGGGACGCGGGCGGGCCGGGCGCGTCGATGTCGGCGACGGCCGCCGGGGCGGTCAGCAGCGCCGCCGCGCACAACGCCAAGGCCCACGCGAGGATGCGTGCGCGCACGAGGGTGGACGTCGTGAACGTCGCGGCCATGCCGGGCATGCTACCCGAGCCTCGCTCTGCGCGGGGTGACGGCGCGGCGGTATCCTCATCGTCCGCCGGCGCGTCGCCGGCGAACGGGAGCGCCGCGTCGTGCAGGAATGGATCGTCTTCGGTGTGCTGGGCATGGCTCTCGTCCTCTTCGCGTGGGGGCGGTGGCGGTACGACATCGTCGCGCTCATGGCGCTGATCGCGCTGGCCGTCGCCGGCGTCATCCCCGGCGCCGACGTCTTCACCGGCTTCAGCCACCCCGCCGTCATCACCGTCGCGTCGGTGCTGGTGCTCAGCCGCGGCCTCATGAACTCCGGCGCGGTGGACCTGCTCGCCAAGGGCCTCGCCAAAGTCGGCGAGCGCCCCACGGCGCAGGTCGGCGCGATGTCCGGCGTGGTGGCGTTGTGCTCGGGCTTCATGAACAACATCGGGGCGCTGGCCCTCCTGCTGCCCGTCGCCCTCCGCCTGGCGCGCAACGCCAAACGCTCACCCTCGTACCTGCTCATGCCCTTGGCGTTCGCCTCGCTGCTGGGCGGCCTCACGACGCTGGTCGGCTCGCCCCCCAACATCGTGGTTGCGACTTTCCGCGCAGATATCACCGGCGAGCCCTTCCGCATGTTCGACTTCGCTCCCGTGGGCGTCGGCGTGGCGTTTGTCGGCGTGCTCTTCATCTCGCTCGTGGGCTGGCGGCTGATCCCCAAGCGCGACGGGCACGCCAGCCGCGAGGAGCTCTTCCGCATCGAGGAGTACACCGCCGAGGCCCGTGTGCCCGAGGACTCCAAACTCGTCGGCAAGCGCCTGCGCGACATCGGGGAAGTGACGGACGTCGAGGCCATCGTCGTGGGCATCGTGCGCGCCGAGAAGCGCGTGACGGCTCCCTCGGCGTACGAGTTCATCCGCGCGGACGATGTGCTGGTCATCGAGGCCGAGCCCGAGGCGCTGCAATCGCTGGTGGAGGCCGCGGGCCTCGAACTCGTCGGCAACGAGGAACGCCCGGGCGAGGAGGCGCTGCGCAGCGACGAGGTGGCCGTGTACGAGGCCGTCGTCATGCCCGATTCGCCCCTCACCAACCGATCGCTGCGCGCCGTCAACGCCCGCTGGCGCTTCGGCGTGAACGTGCTCGCCGTGGCCCGGCAGGGCGCCCGCCTGCGCCGACGCCTCGCGGAGACCGTCCTCCGCGCCGGCGACATCCTGCTCATCCAGACCCGTGCCGACAACGCCCAGGAGGCTCTTCGTTCGATGGGCTGCCTGCCCCTCGCCGAGCGCGGCCTGCGACCCACGCAGCCCAAGCGCATCGCCACGGGCGTGGGTATCTTCGCCGTCGCGCTCGCCTGCAGCGCGATCGGCCTTCTGCCCGTGCAGATCGCCCTCAGCGCGGGCGCCCTCGGCATGGTGCTCAGCGGCCTCGTCTCCCTGCGCGACGCCTACGACAGCGTCGAGTGGCCCATCATCGTGTTGCTGGGCGCCATGATCCCCGTGGGCGTGGCCATGGAGACCACCGGCGGCGCCCAGCGCGTGGCCGACCTCATGCTCGCGCTCTCGGGGCAGGCGCCGGTGATCGTCACCCTGGCGCTGCTGCTGATCGTCACACTGCTGCTGTCGGACATCATCAACAACGCCGCCGTCGCCGTGCTGATGGCGCCCGTCGGCGTGCAGATCGCCCACGCCCTCGACGCCTCGCCCGACCCCTTCCTGATGATCATCGTCCTCGGCAGCGCCGCGGCGTTCCTCACGCCCATCGGGCACCAGTCCAACACGCTGGTGATGGGCCCGGGCGGCTACCGCTTCGGCGACTACTGGCGCATGGGCCTGCCGCTCTCGGTGATCTATGTGCTGGTTGGCGTCCCGCTGGTGATGCTGTTCTGGCCGCTCTACAGCGGCGGGTCATGAGGACGCATCGTCGCCTTCGGGCGGGGCGACCGCCTCCACCGCGGCCCGGATGCGCGTGAGCGTGATGCCGAATCGGCGCACGCCGTACGCGACCACCAGTACGCCCAGCGCGATGAAGAGCCAGCCCATGACATCGAGCGCCAGCGAGTCGAAGAACTTGATCGCCGACGCCCCGACCGCCACCATCGCCAGCGACGTGCGCATGTACGAGAGCAGCGTGCGCTCGTTCGACAGCACCGTCCGGTCGATGGCGAGATAGTCGCGCAGGGCCGCGTCCGGCGCGCTGCGGACGCGCGCGTACGGAAACCGCTGCCGGCGCGCGTGCCCCCGGCTCTGTGCGCTTCTTCGTTTGGTCATCTCGCGTGCTCCCGCTGTGGGCGAGGGTGGGGGGGTATCACAACTCCGGCGCGAAGCCGCGTCGCATCGTGTTCTCGCACGAGGCCCGGGGCTCGACGAACTGCAGAAGATACTCCGCCCCGCCCGCCTTGGAGCCGACGCCCGACATCCCGAAACCGCCGAAGGGCTGCCTGCCCACCAGCGCGCCTGTGATGTTGCGGTTCAGGTACAGGTTGCCCACGCGGTACTCGCGCTTGGCGCGTTCGAGGTTCGAGGGCTTGCGGCTGAACACGCCGCCCGTGAGCTTGTAGATCGAACTGTTCGCGAGGCGCAGGGCCTCGTCGTAGTCCTTCGCCCTCATCACCGCCAGCACGGGCCCGAAGATCTCCTCCGTCGCGATCCGCGCATCCGGGGGCACATCCGCGAAGATGTGCGGCCCGATATAGCGCTCGTCCAGCCCGGCGGGCGTCTCCATCGCCAGCGCGCAGCGTGATTCCTTGTTCCCCGCGTCGATGTACGAGCGGATCTTCCGCGCCGACTCCGCGTCGATCACCGGGCCGACGTCCGTCGCGGGGTCGAGCGGGTCGCCGATGCGCAGCGCCTTGGTCGCCTCAACGATGCGTTCGAGGAACTGGTCGTGGTTGGACTCCATCACGATCACCCGCGAGCACGCGCTGCACTTCTGCCCCTGGAAGCCGAACGCCGACGCCCGCACGCCCAGCACCGCCTCGTCCAAGTCCGCCGAGGTGTCCACGATCACAGCGTTCTTGCCCCCCATCTCGCACACGACCTTCTTGACGTGCAACTGCTCCTCGTGCGTCTCGCCAGCGGCGCGCACGATGTCCAGCCCCACCGCCTTCGAGCCCGTGAACGCGATGATCGCCACCCGCGGGTCGCGCACCAGCGCTGCGCCCGTCGTCTCGCCCACGCCCGGCACGAAGTGCAGCGCCTCCCGCGGGGCCCCCGCCCTCCACAGGATGTCGCACATGATCGAGGCGATGCCCGGCGTCTGCTCCGCCGGCTTCACGACGACGGGGTTGCCGCACACCAGCGCCGCCGCCGCCATGCCGCAGCAGATCGCCAGCGGGAAGTTCCACGGCGAGATCACCGCGCACACACCCCGGCCCTGATGCCACACCTCGTCCAACTCGCCGATGAACCGGCCCAGGCGCTGCCGCTCGAACAGCGGCACGGCGAGCCGCGCGTAGTACTCGCAGAAGTCGATCGCCTCGCACACGTCCGCGTCCGCCTCGCGCCACGTCTTGCCCGACTCGCGGATCATCACCCCCGCGAGCTCATCGCGACGCACGCGCATGATCGCCGCGGCCCGCACCAGCACCTCGGCGCGCTTCTTCGGGTCCTCGTCGCGCCAGGCCGGGTAGAAGTCGTGCGCGATGCGCACCGCCTCGAGCGCATCCTGCGGCGTCTTGTCGTTTTCAATACGCGGCACATCGGCGCGGGAGATGACGTCGTAGAAGCGCTCGCGCTGCGACGGGTCGCAGAAATCGCGCATCGGCTCCGTGTAGAACGGGCGCCCGTTGCCCACGCCCTTCACCGCCGGCGAGAGGTTGTGCCGCTCCGGGGCCAGCGAGGCCAGGTCCGGCTTGGCGGGGTAGCCCTCCCGCGCGTGCGGGTTGGCCAGCAGCGTCTCGACCGGCGCGTTGTCGAGGAAGCCCGCCTTCAGCCACGACTCGTTGCTGGTGTTCTCGAGCAGACGGCGCACGAGGTACGCCATCCCGGGGATCATCTCGCCCACCGGCACGTACTCGCGAACCCGCAGGCCCATTTCCGTCGCGGCGCCCTTCATCTGGTCCGCCATGCCGTGGAGCATCTGCAGCTCGATCGCCTCCTTGGGCAGCCCCCGGGCGTCGAGCATGGCGAGCGCCGAGGCGATGGACCGCACGTTGTGCGAGCCCAGCGCCAGCGTCACGCCGCCCTCCCCCTCGCGCCGGGGCGTGGCGTCGATGAACTGGCGGGCCATGCGCTCGAAGCACGCGTCCGTCTCGCGCTTCATGTTCCAGACCGGGCAGGGCCAGCCCATCTGCTCCGCGAAGATCGTCTCGTAGTCCCAGTACGCGCCCTTCACGAGCCGCACCGTCACGCTGCGGCCGCTGGCCTTCGCCCACTCGCACACGCGGCGGGCGTCGTCGTCGCCGCTCTTGAGGTACGCCTGCATGGCGAGGCCGGCGTGGAAGTCGATCTTCTCGCAGCAGCGCTTGAAGAGCTCGAGCGTCAGGTCCTTGAGCGCGAACTGCTCCATGTCGAAGTTGACGAACACCCCCTTGTCCCGCGCCAACTCGAGGATGGGCAGGATGCGCCCCATCAGGTCGTCGAACGCTGCCTCGCCCTTGAGCGGGTCGCAGCGCGGGCTCAGCGAGCTCACCTTGATCGACACGTTCACCCGCGGCGAGACGCGCAGGTGGTCGCGCTCCAGCCGCTCGTTGGCCTTCCATCCCGCGACCTCCGCCGGCAGGTTGCCCACGAGGTCGAGGTACTTCGCCTGGTACGCGTCCGCCTCCGCGTCGCTCACGCACGCCTCGCCCAGCAGGTCCACACTGAACGCGATCCCGCTCTCCCACAGCTTCTTGAGCCCGGGCAGCGCCGACTGCGCATCCGTCCCCGCGATGAACTTGCCCGCCATCCCCTTGATCTGCGAGGAGATGGTCGACGTCATCAACCCCTTGGCGATCCCGCCCGCCCGCAGCCCGAGGTCGAGCCCCGGCGGCGGCGTCACGCCCGGCTGCGTCAGGTAGTCCACGAGGTGGTCGTGCACGAGGTCCGGCGTGGTGAGCGTGGGGTACGCATCCACGAACCGGAAGAGCTGCACCTTGAACGCCTGGTCCTTCATGGACCAGTTCATCAGCTTGTCCGACCAGAACTTCGACGACAGCACCCCGGACTTGTGCCCCCGCGAGAGCTCCAGCATCCGCTCGCCGATCGCCAGCACGCGCGATTCCTCAGGGAGACCGTCCACACTCACCGGCGGGCTCGCCCCCCCGGGTGCGGCGTGCGGGGATGTCGGGGCGCCCTTGGGCGAGCGTCGGGTGAACAGGGACATCGAGATTCCTGCGGCGTGGAGTGCGGGGGGGAGAGCGGACGGGAACGGGATTGTACGGGGGTTCGGCTCCGGCTTCCGGAGGCGCTCCATAGCCTTGAATCGTGAAAAAATGCTTGATCGACAGCGCCACTTCCGATACCTTCAACGCATACATGGGCGACACCGGGCCGCCCAACGTTTCGGGTTCTTTCGGAGGATCACATCATGAACCGCGCCATCCGCCGCAGCCTCGCCGCGTTCGCCGCTGCCAGTCTTGTCCATTGGGGGGGGGGGGGCGGGCCCGGCCCCCCCCCCACCGGACTTTTACCCGGATGCCGTGAGCTTAACGCTCGCCGAAAACAAATG
>RECZ01000080.1 GCA_007693765.1 Phycisphaerales bacterium
CCCCCCCCCCCCCCCCCCCCCCCCCCCCGCCCCCCCCCCCCCCCCCCGCCCCGGGGGGGGGGGGGCCGGTCGCGCTGACCGACCCACCGGACTTTGAGCCGGATGCCGTGAGCTTCACGCTCGACGACATCAACTGGACGTTCGAGCCGATGGCGAACGGCGACGATGAGGTCGTCGGCTTCCTCGGCCACTACACCGGCACGCACGGCTCGCACACGATCATCCGCGTCGCGTGGTTCGAGCGCACGCAGGACGGATGGGCGATGTGGGGCTGGCACGAGCACTCGATCGCGGAGGCCATGGCCTACCTGATCGACCACTACGACGAGCCGGACCTGTTCGCCCGCGCCTCGATCTGGGGCACGGTCGATCTGACCGAGGCAGGCGACCCGCCCGCATCGCCGGTGCAGTTGCTCAACGGCTTCAGCGAGTACGACCCGTTCGCCGCCCTCGCCGGGGCGGTGCCGCCCGAAATCGCGGAGGGATTCATTGACCTCGGCGCCGTGGCGACGCCGGAACTGCTGGCGATGATCCACGTGGGCGCGTGCGACGCGGCCGCGCTGGAGGTGTTCCTCGACAACGCGGCGACGGACGTGCCGCCGCACAGTTCGGCGTTACTGCTGGCAATCGACGCGGACACGGGGTGTGCGGTGCTCGTGGACCCGGAGGAACAGGGACCGGAGTGGGGTTTGCTTTGCTGGCCAAGCACCCGTAAATGGCAGGGGCCGACGCACACGGGGCCTTGGAGTGCGCCAACACACTCAGGTGGGCAGTGGTGTCAATACACAAGGACTCACTGTAACTGGGAAGCAACAATAACCATTACATTCCGATGCGACTCAACCATTACCCAGCCACAATGGGTTTGCGGCAACGAGGTGGTCTTGCTGCCGGTTAATGCGGACGGTACGTGTCCGCTCTCTCCTTAACCGCTCAACATGCGGCCTCAATTGCGTCGAAGCGGGCGTTGTTGTTGCCTCGCCTCTTTTTACCGTCGCTCTTCGCTCACGCAGCTTTCCGTGATAATGATAACTGGCTGATTGTGCCGCATAGATTTCGGATTGCGCTGCTCCTCGTAATGAAGAGCTGATTCGGCTCGGATCCCTATGTCGATATCGTTTCCAGCATGCCCACGACTTCGGATTGTCTTCGCAATCATGGCGTTGTGGTGGCTGCTCGGCGGCGCGTTGATGAAAGCGGTGCTCCACGAATCTGTAGCGCTCATGGTGGAGCGGGCGTGCCGTGGGGTCTATATTGTGATGGCGAATACGGAACTTCCCGTGCGCGGCGTGTCGATGGCGTACAGGTCGAAGTTGTTGCCACGCTACGGTTTCTGGGATTACAATGTCTCGGGCATACTTTCCATGCGAAACCCTCGAGATGGTTTTCGTTCGGACAGACATCGAACGAAGTACCTGAGTTGGGTCGATCCGCAAGGAGACCTGGCGCAACGCGTCGAGAGGGGGGCGCAAATAACGGCGACCGATCTCCTGAATGAAACCGCGTCACACATTCTTTCGAACTCTGAGATCATCCCGACTCGGCTTCAGTTTGATGAATCCGGGGTCCTAATTCGTGGATATACGCCGCAGCCCGCATCATCGAAGTTTGTGCTGTGGTTTCTCAATGGTACTTTGTGGCCTCTTCAATACAGCGCATGGCATATGATGATATTCGCCGGTGTAGTCGTTGCGTATAGAAAATGGGGGACTCCGCGTCTGCTCAAGCTCTACGAGCCAAACTATACACACGATGCGTTGCGACGGATCAACGAACGATCCCTCGTGCGTTCGAGCGTATTTTGTCTCCCCCTGCCAGCAATTGCCATGCTCCCGGCAATCTTCTGGTGGGGCGGGATCAACACCGCGGCAGCGCTGAACTGGGCTCCAGGAGCGGGGCAGCCTCGCGACCTGCTCACCTTCGCCGATTACCGCTGGTGGGCGACGGGACTCATCCCATGGATGCTCGTCGCGCTGCTGCACGCACTGATCATCGTGCGCGTGTACAAGGGTGTCGTGCGCAAGTCGATCCCGCCCGAGGCCGCCGCGGCGGCGCTTGCCGAGGCGAATGCGTCGGGCTTCATGGGGACGTGGGAGTGTCGGCGGTGCGTCTATGCCGCGCCGCCGAAAACCTCCGTCTGCCCCGAGTGCGGCGGGCCTGTGAGTGAAACGCCCCTCGGCGAGATGCGCTTGAGGCGCTTCGGGAACGCGATGACCCGTCTGCGCAGTCGCTGGTGGTTCTACCCTCTTGTGTCCCTCGTGGTCGTGGCGCTGCTGCTCATGCCGATACTGCAACCCTACATGTACTTCGCCTGGGCGTGGATCACGTCGTGGTGAATTCGACGTAGGAACGGCGCGTCACGGCGAGCCGTTCCTCCGAAGCGGGGATCAAGATGGCGGCTCGGCGAGCCGCCCCACCTCGGGGACGCCGATTCCCGACCCTACACTCCCCCCATGCCCTCGCCCCGCCCCAAGGTGCTCGTCGCGATGTCCGGCGGCGTCGACTCCTCCGTCGCCGCGGCGTTGCTGCTGCGCGAGGGGTACGACGTGCTGGGCTGCTTCATGCGCCTCGGTTCGCCCGGCGAGGCGCTGCACGGACCGGTCCCGGACGACGCCTGCGCCCTCGACGCCCCCGGAACCGCCGGCGCCCCCGGGGTCTCCCTCCGCATCGGCCATCAGGGGTGCTGCTCCATCGCCGACGCCGCGGACGCTCGCCTCGTCGCGGCGAAACTGGGCGTCTCGTTCTATGTCTGCAACTTCAAGAAGGACTTCGGACGCATCATCGACTACTTCGCCGACGAGTACGCGAGCGGCCGCACGCCCAACCCCTGCGTGCGCTGCAACGACTGGCTGAAGTTCGGGCGCCTGCACGAGTACGCCAAATCGCTCGGGGCCGATTACGTCGCCAGCGGGCACTACGCCCGCGTCGAGCGCGAGGGCGACGACGTGTACCTCCGGCGCGGCGTCGATCACGCCAAGGACCAGTCGTACGTCCTCTTCGGCGCCCCCCGCGCGCGCCTGCGCGAGATGCTCCTGCCCATCGGCGGCTTCGAGAAACACCGCGTGCGCGAGCTCGCGAAGGAACTGGGCCTGCCCGTCTTCGACAAGCCCGACTCGCAGGAGATCTGCTTCGTCCCCGACAACGACTACGCCGGCATGCTCGAACGGCGCGACCCGGCGCTGCGCCGCGAGGGACGCATCCTCGACCCCGAGGGACGCGAGGTCGGCGCCCACGAGGGGCAGCACCGGTTCACCATCGGCCAACGCCGCGGCGTCGGCGTCGCCCTCGGCTACCCGATCTACGTCGTGGGCAAGGACCCCGGGGCCAACACCATCACCGTCGGCCCGCGCGAGATGCTGCTCTCCTCCGCCTGCGCTGCCCGCGAGGTGAACTGGCTCGTCGATCCCGAACCGTGGCGCGCGTGGCGGCGCTGCGCCGCGAAGATCCGCTACAACGCCGAGCCCGTCGACGCCGAGTGCCGCGTGGACGTGCCGAACGACCGCCTCGAAGTGCGCTTCGCCCAACCGCAGGAAGCCGTGACCCCGGGCCAGGCCGTGGTCTGCTACGGCGCGCCGGAAGACCCCGACCTCGTCCTCGGAGGTGGTTGGATCGAGAACGCTGAACCGGTTGGCTGACTCCCCCTCCCTCTCCCGCCCCCGGCGGGAGAGGCCAGGAGAGGGCTTCTGCCTCGCTTCCAAAACTACTTCGCCTCATTTGTCCAACAGCCGCCATGACGACACAGCGCTCGCAAAGACTCTTCATCAGACGACGCCGCGCCAAGCGTTCGCTGATGCACAGTCGAGGCCATGGAGGGGATGAAGCGATGCAGGAGCCCTCACCCGGCCTCTCCCATCGCGTTGCGACGGGAGAGGTGGCGGAGGCGCCTCCCGCTGCGGCGCACACCCCGCCGTACACTGCGCTGCATGCCCAGCGGTGAAGCGACATCCCTCGCCGGCAAGCGCGTCGTGGTCATGGGCCTCGGCCGCTTCGGCGGCGGCGTGGGCGTGACGCGCTGGCTCTGCGAGCAGGGCGCCGACGTCCTCCTCACCGACCTCGACGACGAGGCCCGCCTCGCGGCCTCGCTCGAATCCATCCGCGACCTCGTCCGCAGCGGCGCCGTCACGCTCCGTCTCGGCGGGCACAACGTCGGTGACTTCACCACGCACGACCTCGTCGTCGCCAACCCCGCCGTGCCCAAGCCGTGGGACAACCGCTTCCTGCGCGCCGCGACCGCCGCGGGCGTGCCGATCACCACCGAGATCGGACTGCTCGTTGAGCGACTGCCCGCCGGCGCGCGCACGATCGGCGTGACCGGCAGCGCGGGCAAGAGCACGACGAGCGCCATGCTCGCCCACGCCCTGCGCGCCGCGATCGCGCGGGGCCTCGCGCCCAACCCGCCGCGCAACGTCCACTTCGGCGGCAACATCGGCGGCTCCCTGCTGGGCGCGCTGGGCACGATCAGCGAGCACGACGCGATCGTGCTCGAACTCTCGAGCGCCATGCTGCACTGGCTGGGCGACGGCGCGCGGGAACACGCACGAAACGAACACTTCCGGGGGGGGTGGTCGCCTCGGATCGCGCTGATGACCAACCTCGCGCCGAACCACCTCGATTGGCACGGCGCCTTCGAGCATTACGCCCGCAGCAAGGGCGCGATCTTCGCGCACCAGCGTGATGGGGACATCGCCATCGCCGGCTCGCCCGAAGCCGCGGCCCTCTTCGCGGACACCGGCGCCCAACGCATCGAACTCCCCCCGGACGAGGATGACCCCGCGTGGATGCGCGACCTGCGCCTGCGCATCCCCGGCGCCCACAACCGCCGCAACGCCCTCATGGCCCTCACCGGCGCCGCGTGCGCGCTCGGGTGCGAACCGCACGCCCTCGTGCGCACGCTCGACGACTTCGAGGGCCTGCCGCACCGGCTGCGCCTCGTCGCGGAGCGCCGCGTCGGCGCCGGTGTGGTCCGCTGCTACGACGACTCCAAGTCCACCACTCCGGAGTCCACGCTGCTGGCCCTGCGCGCGTTCGAGGAGGAGCCGGGCGTCGGCGCTGACCGCGTCCACCTGATCGCCGGCGGCTACGACAAGGGCGTGGACCTCGCCCCCGTCGCGCGTTGCGCCGAGCGCATCGCGGGGCTGTACGCCATCGGCGCCACCGGCCCCGCCCTCGTCGCCGCGGCGGGGGAGCGCGCCCGGCGCGAAGGTCGCGCGCACGACTGCGCCACGCTCGAACGCGCCGTCGCGATTGCGATCGGGCGTGCACAGCCGGGCGACGTCGTCCTCCTCAGCCCCGCCTGCGCTTCCTGGGACCAGTTCACGAACTTCGAGGAGCGCGGCGACGCCTTCGCCCGGCTGGTCCGCGAGACGCCCCCGGGCGGGGCGTGAGCCGAACGCCCTTCCCCGGCTCGCCCCGGGACTTTTCCACATTCCCCGGACCGGGGCGCAAGTTCGCCATTGGGCGACCCTTACAAAACACTTCCGAATATTTAGCGAACATCGCTTGACAGCCCGATATCCTTCAGGCATCCTATCGCACACCGAACATTGACGCCCGAAGGAGCCCCAGATATGGTCGCAACGAAGTCCGCCACCGCCAACGGCCGCACCACGAAAACCGCTTCCGAGGACTCTCGAATGTCCGTCACCATCGAAGACAAGGGCCGCGCCCAGGCCCTGCAGCGCACGCTCACGCAGATCGAGAAGACCTTCGGCAAGGGCTCGATCATGCGTCTCGACGAGGAGGCCCGGGCGGCCATCCCCGGCATCTCCACCGGCGCCATCTCGCTCGACCTCGCGCTGGGCGGCAAGGGCATCCCGCGCGGGCGCATCGTCGAGATCTTCGGGCCGGAGTCCTCGGGCAAGACCACGCTCGCGCTGACCGTCGCGGCCCACGCGCAGAAGCAGGGGGGCGTCGCCGCGTTCATCGACGCGGAGCACGCGCTCGACCCCTCGTGGGCGCGGCGCATCGGCGTGAACATCGACGAGATGCTCGTCTCCCAGCCCGACACCGGCGAGCAGGCGCTGGACATCTGCGAGCTGCTCGTGCGCTCGAACGCGGTCGACGTGATCGTCATCGACTCCGTCGCGGCGCTCATCCCCCGCGCCGAGATCGAGGGCGAGATGGGCGACACCCACGTCGGCCTGCAGGCCCGCCTCATGAGCCAGGCGATGCGCAAGCTCACCGGCGCCATCGCCCGCAGCAACTGCTGCGTCATCTTCATCAACCAGATCCGCGAGAAGATCGGGGTGATGTTCGGCTCCCCCGAGACGACGCCCGGCGGCCGCGCGCTCAAGTTCTACTCCTCGGTGCGCATCGACATCCGGCGCACCGGCGCGATCAAGGAGGGCGACGTGAACGTGGGCAACCGCGTGCGCGCCCGCGTCGTGAAGAACAAGGTCGCCCCGCCCTTCCGCGACGCCGAGTTCGACATCATGTTCAACGAGGGCATCTCCGCCACCGGCGACCTGCTCGACCTCGCGGTCACCGCCGATGTGGTGGACAAGTCCGGCGCGTGGTTCAGCTACGGCGACGTCCGCCTCGGGCAGGGGCGTGAGAACTCCAAGAAGTTCCTCGCCGAGAACCCCGAGCTCTTCGACGAGATCCGCGTCAAGGTGCTGCAGGCCAAGGGCGCCGTGAACGTCGGCGCGCCCGCGGCCGAGGACGACGCCGAAGAGACCACCGAAGACTGAGCCCGCGCCCGCCGCACGCCTCGCCGCGACCGCCTCGCCCATCTCATCGTCCATGCGTCGTCCGTTGGGGAATCCGGGGCGTCCGCGGACTTCCGGGGGGGCGTCGCCACGGCCCGGCCACTTGTCCCGGTTGGCGGGACGGGTATCCTGTCCGGCCCTCATCGCCGCGGCTGTGGCGGAATTGGCAGACGCGCTAGGTTCAGGTCCTAGTGGGAGTAAAATCCCGTGGAGGTTCGACTCCTCTCAGCCGCATTGCCCCGGGCGCTCACCCGCTACCACGCGTGAGCGCCCGTTTTCATGCGCGTCGGCCGCACGTCCACAACCCCCGCCCCCCGCCCTCCGCCCCCCGCCCTCCGGCCCCCGCCCTCCGGCCCCCGGAAGCATGTGCGTGCGAGCGGATCAATCCAGCAGGCGCTGCCCGGCGCCCAAAACCCCGTCAGGCTCCGAACAAACCCGGCATGGCCGACGTATCGAGGGTGAGCACAGGGATCGCGGCCTCAATTTGACGCCGTTGTAGGCGTTTTCCGATGCGGCGCCGGAACCGCCTTGGCTGGGCTGCGTAGCGGAGTGTGTCGCTTTACGCCCCCGCAAGGGGCGTCTATACTGCGAGATTCCGACCCAGCATCAGCGAACCACCCGTCGTCCGTTGCAAGAAGCATCGGCGTCGCCAAGGAGAAAACGATGTCCGGAACACGCCGCAAGGCATTCACACTCATCGAGTTGCTCGTCGTCGTGAGCATCATCGCGCTGCTCATCGGCATCCTCCTGCCGACGCTGGGCGAGGCTCGACGCCAAGCCGGTTTCGCCGGGTGTCTGTCCAACCAGCGCCAGCTCTCGATCGGCCTGAACACCGCGACGGGCGAGCTCAACAACCGCCTGCCCAGCGGCCCCCGCGCCATCACCCGCCCGCAGGGCGGCACCACCGGCCCGCTCGGCGGCCCCGCCATCCGCTTCGGCGGTTCCGGTCCGCTCTGGGACAACACCCCCAGCGGCCGCATCAACGGCTGGCAGTCGAACCAGTCCTTTATCAACGCCGCTCGCACGCAGGGTTGGAATTACAACTCCACGGTGAGCAGCCCTGTGCTCCGCGAAGGGTCGTACGACCAGGCGCTCGACAACCAGCAGATCGGCATCGAGGGCTTCTGGTTCATCGCCATGGGCCAGTACTTCATGGAGAGCAGCACCGGCGGCCCCGGCATGCTCGACGCCCCCTTCGTCAGCCCCGCCGACCGCATCGTCGGCAACCGCTGGGAAGTGTTCAAGGATGAGCTCCCCGGTGAGCGCACCCAGGATCTCATTTTCTCCAGCTACCGCTACGTTCTTCCCGCGCTGTACAAGCAGGACATGTTCGAGCCGATCATCGAGCTCAACCCCTTCGCCCCCGGTGGCGGCGGCGGCGCCGGCGGCACGGTTGCCCTCCCGACCTACATGTCCTTCAACAACGCCTCGCTCATCCAGTTCCCGTCCAACAAGGTCGCGTTCTATCAGTACTTCGCAGCCCACGATCGTGGCCGCGACTGGTACTGGCAGGGCGGCACCGAGACGACCGTCGCCATGTTCGACGGCAGCGCCCGCAAGGTCCGCGCCCAGTCCGACCTCCTGCGTCGCTCCGGCACGCCGAACAACCAAGAGGCCGTCGGCACCCCCTCCAACATCCCCAACATCACCTTCTCCTACCAGGGCGTGACCGGTCCCCCGGCCTGGGGTGGCGAGCCCTTCCGCTACACCTTCGGTGGCCTCGCCGGCCGTGACCTCCGCTAAAGCCTGACCCCCGCGAGCACAGGCTCGCGGCCGTGGCCCATCGCAGCATTCTCCGAGCGGAGCGCCACTTCGGCGCTCCGCTTTTTTCGTCCACTTTCGCGTCTCTCGGCGGAACGCGGTACACTCCCCGTGGCTACGGCGCTCCGATGCGCCCAAGACGCGAACCGTCGCAGCCGATGTGTTGCACTGCGAACGACCCTCCACATGGATCCCTCTCAATGAACGCGAAGGCAATCAAGATCGGCGTCGCCGCCCTCCTCCTCGTTGTTGCGCTCGTGCTGCTCTTCCGTTTCATCGGCGGCGGATCCAGCACCGTCGAGACGGAGGATGGCGAGCGCATCAAGGTCGAGAGCGTGCTGCGGTAACGCCCTCGCGCCGGACGAGGTTCCCGGCGCCGCGGCGCACAGGCCTCGACACATGCCACGCCCCAACAGCCATCATCGTGCGCCCGCGCTCATCTACGCGGGGATCGACGAGGCCGGGTACGGGCCGATGCTGGGCCCGCTCTGCGTCGGCGCGAGCGTCTTCCGCGTGCGCGACTGGCGCCCCGGCGCTCCCGCCCCGGACCTGTGGCGCGCCCTCGACCCCGTCGTCTGCAAAGACCCGCCCCGATCGCGCCGCGCCACGCGCATCGCCATCAACGATTCCAAGCGGCTCAAGGGCGCGCAGGGCCCCGGCGATGTGCGTTCTCTCGCCCACCTCGAACGGGCCGTGCTCTGCGCACTCGCGTGCGCCGGGCACGAAGCCCCGACAGACGACGCCCTCCTCCGAGCCCTCGGCGCCGAACTCGGCGACGCCCCGTGGTACGGCGTCGCCCCCACGCCGCTCCCGCTCAACGGCGACGCTCCCTCGCTGGCGCTGCTCGCCAACGAGCTCGGCGCCGCCATGCGCCGCGCCCACGTCGAGTGCCTCTCGGTGCGCGTCCACGCGCTGCCGGAGCGTGCGTTCAACGACCGCTGCGATGCGCACGGCTCCAAGGCCGCCGTCAGCTTCGGGCTCGTCGCCGACGCCATGCGCGAGGCGTGGGAGGCGTGGGGCGAGGAGGCCGCCGCGGCGGACCCCGGCGGTGTGCGCATCGTCGTCGATCGGCAGGGCGGGCGGTCGAGCTACGCCGGCGCTTTGCGCCGCGTCTTCCCCGGCGCCGTCGTTGAGACCCTCGAAGAGTCCGCCCGCGTCAGCCGCTACCACGTCGCGGAGGGCGGCGCCCAAGGGCGTGCCCGGGCCGCGACGGTGATCGTGCAGCCCGAGGCCGAGTCCGCTCATCTCCCCGTCGCGCTCGCCTCCATGGCCGCCAAACTCGCCCGCGAGATCGCCATGATGCGCTTCAACGCCCACTGGATCGAACGCAAGCCCGGCCTCGCTCCGACCGCCGGCTACGTCGCCGACGCCCGCCGCTGGCTGCACGACGCCGCGGACGCCATCACCGCCGACGAACGCCGCATGCTGGTGCGCCGCCGATGAGCGCACCCGCCGCTCCCGCGTCGTCGCGCCTCGACCGGCGGATGCTCGACACCGCCGCCCGCGCCGCCCTCCGCGCCTGGGGCGACGTCGAACCAAACCCCATGGTCGGCTGCGTGATCGGCACGCCCGCGGGCGAGATCATCGGCGTCGGCCACCACCGGCGCTACGGCGAGGCCCACGCCGAGGTCGAGGCGCTGCGCGCCTGCGCCGCGGCCGGTCGCAACGCCCGCGGCGCCACCGCGTGGGTCACCCTCGAGCCCTGCAACCACACCGGCAAGACGCCCCCGTGCGCGCACGCCCTGATCGAAGCGGGCGTGCGCGAGGTCGTGTACGCGCGGCCGGACCCGAACCCCGTCTCCACTGGCGGCGACGCCGCGCTGCGCGCCGCGGGCGTCCTGGTGCGCCGTTCCGACGCCAGCGTCCTCGCCTCGCGCCTCGCCGAGCCCTTCGCGCACGCGATAGAGACGGGGCGCCCCTGGGTCGTCGCAAAGTGGGCCCAGACCATCGACGGCCGCATCGCCACCCGCACCGGCGAGTCGCAGTGGATCTCGTGCGAGCGCTCCCGCGCGCAGGTCCACCGGCTGCGCGCACGCGTGGACGCCATCCTCACCGGCATCGGCACCGTCATCGCGGACGACCCCCGCCTCACGCCCCGCGGCGTGCGCCGCATCCGTCGCACAGCGCTGCGCATCGTCGTCGATCCGCATCTCCGCACGCCGCTCGAATCCGCGCTCGTCGGCACGATCACGCAGGCGCCGCTGCTGCTTTTCGCTCGCGACGGCGTGCTGGCCGCCCAGCCGGCCAAGGCCGACCGGCTGCGCGCCGCGGGCGCCGAGGTGATCGGCCTGCCCGATGAAGACCGCGGCCTCGATCTCGCCCGCGCGCTCGCCGATCTGCGGCGCGACCGTGGCGTGTCCACGGTGCTCGTCGAGGCGGGACCCACGCTGCTCGGGCGGCTCGTGGCGGCCGATCTCATCGACGAGGCGTGGGTGTACGTTGCGCCCATGCTCCTCGGTGATGACGAGGCCATGCCCAGCGTCCACGGGCGAACGGCGCCGCGTCTGGCGGATGCCCGCGTGTTCGACCTGTGCCTCCAACGGCGCATCGACCGCGATGCCTTGCTGGTCTACCGGCGGGCCAAGCCCGCGGCGCCCCTCAGCGGCTCGTGAGCAACGCGGGCGCCGTGGCCCCCGGGTAGACGCGAAGGGCGTCGGCGCTGCGCAGCGCGGGGGCGTCGGGCTCGCTCGCTACGGCGCCGAACTCGATCACGTCGAGCGGCTCTTCACTAAACCCCAGCAGTCGCACCGCGCCGGCGGGCACGAAGCCCTCCGCCTCCTGCGCATCGGCTCCCCCGAGGCGCACCACCGGGGCGATGCGCGAGGAGAGAAACACCAGCAGCGCATCGATCTCGGCCTCGGGCGGCGCATCGGCGAGCAGGCCCTGCGCCGTGAGCGACCGCCAGCCGTCGAGGCCCCTTCGGTAGCCAGACTCGCGCCCGTCGGCGAAGGAGAGGATGATCATCCCCACGTTGGAGGGCAGCACGTCCGTCGCGCTGCGGGCGGCGTAGGCGTGTGGATCGACGCTGACGCCCTCGAGCGCCTCCGTCCTCACCACAAGGAGCGTCCGCCCGGCGTCGGGCGAGGCGAACGCCGTCGCACCCTCCATATCCGCGGCGGCGCCGATGGCGAGCGTCGCACGCACCGTGCGCACACGCACTTCACCAGCGCCGTCGATCTCGCGGATGTCCTGCTCGACGCCGATCGTCCAGCGCGGATCGCCCAGACCCGTTGTCTCGGGATCGCGTGAGGCCGGGTCGTCGATGAAGCGCGCCACGCTCAGGCGCGAGAGCGCATCGAGCAGATCCATCGCCGCGGCCTGGTTCGCTCGGGCGGCGTGAGGCTCGCGCAACGACCATTCCCCGACAACCTTCCCCAGCGCGAGCGTTCGATCGCCAGCGACCATGCGCACGCGCGAGGCGTCGCGGAGGTTCAGAGGCAGCGCGACCGTCTCACGCCACGCCAGCACGTCCTCCCTGCGCAGCGCGTCGATCAGCGCGGCGTCAAGGCCCACAACCGGCCCGTCGTCCACCGCCGCAGCGACGCGCCCGCCCAGCCTCGAAGCGCCGAAACGCAGTGTCCGTGACTCGCCGACGTCGAACTCGAGCGTCAGCTCGGCGCCGTTCTCGATGTCCTTCGATGCGGGGGCGTCGGGAGCGGGGGTTGCGTCGGCGAGGATGCGCAGGGTCGTGCGCACGCGGGCGCCGATCACCGGCCACGGGGCCGCGTCCTCGGCGCCGGTGGTCATCATCCACGTGTCGGGGGCGACGCGCCGAATCTCGAGCGTCGGACGTCCCGGCTCGGCGAGGCGGATCGCCGTGACGCGGGCCGGATCAATCCCCAGCAGGGGCGTTGCCTCGTCGTCGTCGAGTTCCCCCGATAGCGACAGGGCGAGCGCCAACAAGCCGATGACCGCTGCGAGCGCGAACGTGATCCAAAGTGCCGTTCTCGACATAACGGGAGTGTACCGCAGGATCCCGCGGCGCCCTTATCCGCGGAGCAAGCGGATCGTCGCGCCTAGGAGGAGCACGCACACGGGCAGGCCGAGCACCAGCGCCCATCGCAGTGGCACGAGCTGCTCGTCCGTGACCCCCTGGATGCGCGCGATGCGGCGAGCCCGCGGGCTCGGGGCGATCAACGCGTCCTGCCCGGCCAGCCACGCGACGCCGGCGTCGAAGAGCTCGGCGTTGGCCGGGTGCAGCGGCGCCTCCCGCCCGTCGACGACCTGCGATTCGCGTGTGATCTGGTCCATGAACCACCCGTGCGAGCCGACCACGAGCACGCGCTGCGCCGCCGCCGCGCCCTCGAGGAAACGCTCCGCGCCGACGACCACGGGCCACGGGCCCTCGGTGCTGTCCCGCCCGGCGTCGGGTCGCGGCGGGTTGCGCACACCGGCCCGCTGCGCCCGGGGCACGGCCCGGAAGTCGAGCCACTGCGACTCGCCCCACACCTGATCGCTGGCGTCGATCTGGCTGACGACGAACGTCTCCACGCCTTCGGCGCCGACCGTGCGCACCGCGACGGGCCACGCGAGGAAGAGGCCGACGCTGTCGATCGCGGCGCCCAGCGGGTGGGCGGCGTTGGCGCGCACGAGGCGGAACTCCGGCCAGACGATCACGCCGCGCTCGGTGTTGATCCGCTGCATGAGCGGGCGCCCCGAATCCGCCTCCAGTCCCAGCGCGAGCAGGGGGGCGGCCATCGGGTCGGGCTCACCCACGCGCGGCAGCGTCGAGGGCTCGAGCGACACCAACACCGATTCGCCACCCTCGATAAGCGAACGGAGCGCCGCGGCGACGCGCCGGGCACGCGCCGCGCCGCCGTCCTGAACCGCGGCGCCCGCGGGCATGACGACCCACACCACGGGGCGGCGCCCGTCGGGGTCGATGTCGCGGAGCGTCGGGCGGTCGCTCGTCACGTTCGCGGCCCACTCGCGGACGTCGTGCCGCCGGAGGCGCATTCGTTCGAAAAGCGAGCCGAGCATCTGCTGCGCATCGGGTGATCGCGGGGCGCCGAACTCGTCGAGTTGGGGTTCGTCGGCGCCGTGGACGAGCACGACGATCGGCGAGTGCGGGTCGATGAGGGCGCCGATGGCGGTGGCGATGAGTTCCTCGCCCGCGAACAACGCCTCGGCCTGTGCGCCCGCGCCCTCGACGGCCTCGGTCGCGGGGAAGAGCGATGCGAAGTGCACACCGGTGGCGTTGTCGGGGGTCAGCATGAGCACCGCGTTGTCGCGCTCCAGCAGCCGCACCACGCCCAGCAGGTCGAGCGGCGGGAGGCGGTCGAGCGTGTCGACGCCCACGAGGGAGGCGTCGCGGATCTCGCCCACCGCGCGGGCGAGCGCCAGGAAGCCGTCGGTCGCTTCGTCGCGGCCGTCGGCGCGGGCGGCCTGCGTCAGCCAGTTGGCGATGGTCGCCAAGTCCTCGGCCGTGGACCGCAGCGCAGGCGCGAGCGCCCGGCGGGCCGCGGGGGCGTCGGGCACGCGGATCTCACCGATCCGCACCGCCGCACGCTCCTGCGCCTGTGCGGCGTGCACACCGACCTCCTCGGCGCGGATGCGCAGGGCCGCGCCGATCACGCCCATCTGCTCGCGTCGGGCGTCGTCAACCGGCAGGGCGTCGCGGTGCCCGTCGGCGCGCTGCGCGAGGGCGGCGAGGTCGGCGCCGGCGCGCTGGGCGGCGTCGATGGCGCCGCCGATGGCGAGCTCGTGCGTGGCGACCGTCTCGGCGCGGGAACCCGCGAGGCGGCGCGTGAGGTCGTGGAACGCTTCGAGGCCGCCCTGCGTGGAGGAATCGATCCACGTCGCCGCGATGTTGTCGTTGGCGCGCTCGAAGGCGTCGAGCAGGTCGCCGACGATCTGACGCGAGCGGGGGCCGACGGCCGCCGCGCCGACGACCACCACGATCTCGCAGGGCGTGTCCAGCCCCGCGAGAATCGCCCGCGTGCGCTCCGAGAGCGAGTGATCGCGCATCGAGGTGAGGTCGATGCGCACCCGGTGGCGGTCGCCCAGCGCGATCGCGCCGACGCACGCCACGGTCGACGCCGCCAGCAGCGCCAGCGTGAGCACGCCGTATCGCGCCCGGCGCATCGTGGCTCCGGCGGTTGTTCTGGCGCCCCCGCTCATCGCCACCTCCGCGATTCGACGGCCACCACGCCCAGCGTCACGAACCACGCCCCGCCCGCGAGGAAGTACACCACGTGGGCCGTGTCCACCACGCCCTTGCCGAAGTCGGCCATGCGCAGATCGACCGAGAGCGTGTGCAGCCAGCCGTCGTAGGGAGCACCGACGAACGCGGCGCCCTGCAGCGTGGCGAAGCGGAGCAGCAGCAGGAAGAAGAGCGTGCCGAGGAAGGCCACGATCTGGTTAGAAGTCAGCGCCGAGAACATCGTGCCCACCCCGAGGTAGAAGACGCCCACCAGCGCCAGCCCGGCGTAGCCCGAGGCGATGGGCCCGTAGTCGGGCTCGCTGAGGGCTTCGAGCGTGACGGCGTAGGCGAGCGTCGGCGCCAGCATCGCTGCGAGGAAGCACACCCCGCCGAGAAACTTCCCGACCACCAGCGCCCAGTCAGAGACGGGCGCCGTCATCAGCGGCTCGATGGTGCCGTTGCGGGTCTCCTCCGAGAGCAGGCGCATCGAGATCGCTGGGGCGATGAACATCAGCAGCCACGTCGAGAGCCCGAAGAACCAGCGCATCGAGGCCGGTTCGCCCGCCCGCAGCGTGCCCAGCGAGAACACCGCCCCCGAGAGCGCCAGATACAGCGCGATCACCACCCACCCGATCGACAGGCGGAAGAACGACGCGAACTCGCGCCACGCGATGGCCCAGAGCGCGGTCACGGCGTGGGGCCCTCCTCGGCGGGGTCCGCCTCGACCAGCCTCGCGAAGGCTCGCTCCAGCGAGGCCTCTTCTCGACGTAGTTCTCGCAGCGCCACGCCCTCGCCCGCCAGCGCCGCGCCCAGCGACTCCCGCAGATCGCCCGCACCATCCTCGGCCACGATGTGCGCCCGCGACCAACGCGCATCCACGGCCTCCGTGCGCACCGACGCGGCGCCTCGCACCCTCGTCAGCGCTGAATCGAGTCGCTCCGGCGTCGTCGCCGCCTCGACGGTGTACGCGCCGGCGTCGCCGGGGGCAGCGCTGATGGCCCGGGGCGTGCCGTCGGCGCGGACTTGCCCGTGCGCGAAGACGATGATGCGGCCGCAGAGTTTCTCGACCTCCGACAGGATGTGCGAGGAGAGCAGCAGCGTGTGCCGCCCCGCCAGTTCGCGCAGGAAGCGCCGGGTCTCGACGATCTGCGTCGGGTCGAGCCCGCTGGTCGGCTCGTCGAGGATGAGCACCTTCGGGTCGTGCACCAGGGCCGCGGCGAGCCCGACGCGTTGGCGGTAGCCCTTGCTCAGCCGCCCGACCCGCACGCGGCGCATCTCGCGGAGGCTGCAGCGCTCGATGGCCTCTCCCACGGCGCCCTCGCGACGGGCGCGGGGCACGCCGTGGAGGGTGGCTCGGAAGCGCAGGTACGACTCGACGCGCATCTCGGGGTAGATGGGGTTGGACTCGGCGAGGTATCCGATGCGCGAGCGCACGGCGTGGGAGTCGTCGATGGGGTCGAGCCCGTCGATGCGCGCCCGGCCGCTGGTGGGGGGGAGGTATCCGGTGAGCATGCGGATGGTGGTCGTCTTGCCAGCCCCGTTGGGCCCGAGCAGACCGACGATCTCGCCGGCCCCGATCTCAAAGGACACGCCGCGCACCGCGCGGGTGGGGCCGAAGGTCCTCGTGAGCTCGGTTGCGTGGATCATCTTCCCTCACAGTAGCGGGGCGCAATGAACCGATGTCAAGCGTGCGGGTCGCGCGTGGCGGGCCCGCTCGCGTTGCTGCCCCCGCCCCGGGCGACGTACACTCCCGTGCGGGAGGAAGGGTCCGAGGCGATGGGAAGCATGAAACGGACCACTCTCCGAAGGGCGAGCGCCCCGAGGTGTCGAGACGGTATGGCCCCTGCACGCCCGAGGTTGTTGCTCGTCGGAAGCGGCGATTTCGCGAGTCAGGAGCTGCGCGAGGCCCTGCGCGAGCGCTTCGAGGTCGAGGTGGTCTCCCCCGAAGACGCCCTGGTGACCCTCCGCACCGGCGAGCACGACGCGGTGCTGGCCCAGTCCAGCGCCTTCCACGCTCTCGAGCGGGGCGAGGCCGCCGCCCAGACCAACGCCATCTTCAACGCCATCGGCGAGGCCGTGTGCCTCTGCGAGGGCGAGGGGAAGGTAAGTTGGTTCAACAGCGCCTTCGACGCGCTCGACGAGCACACCCGACAGCGGGCGATCGACCTCTGCACACGCCGCCTGGCGGGCGAGGACCACGGCCCGCCGCGCCGCCAGCGCTTCGCCGACGCCGCGGGGGCCCGCTGGTACGAGGCGATCATCACCGACATCGAGAACGCCCCGGCGTGGGTGGGCGCCGGGCGTGACGCCTCGCGGGCGAAGCCGCCGCGGTTCGTCATCGCCGCCCTCCGCGACGTCACCGACGTCCAGCGCACGCAGCTCAAGATCGACACGCTCGACCGCGCCGGGCAGGAGCTCGTCCGCCTCGAAACCGACACCGTGCGCAAGATGCACGTCCACGACAGGCTCGAGTTCCTGCGCGGCAAGATCGTGCAGCTCGCCCACGATCTGCTGCAGTTCGATCACTTCGTCGTGTGGCTGGTCGATCCGGAGACGAACCGCCTCGAGCAGGTGATCTCCGCCGGGCTCTCCGAGGAGGTCAAGAGCATCCGCCTGCTGGCCCTGCGCGAGAACAATGGCATCAGCGGCTACGTCGCCGCGACGGGCCGGAGCTACATCTGCCACGACGCCGCCAAGGACCCGCGCTACATCCAGGGGCTCGATGCGCCGGGCTCGTCGCTCACGGTGCCGCTGTTCATCAACGACAAGGTCGTGGGCGTCTTCAACGTCGAGAGCGACGCCATCGGCGCCTTCACGGAAGACGACCGCCACTTCGCCGAGATCTTCGGGCGGCACGTCGCGCTGGCGCTGCACATGCTCAACCTGCTTGTGGTCGAGCGCGTGGCCACCAACGTGACGGCCAGCGAACTGATGCAGGACGAGCTCTCCGAGCCTCTCAACGACCTCGAGATCGAGGCGGAGTGGCTGCGCGAGCAGGGCGCCGTCGCCGACCCCAAAGTGGGAGAGCACATCGAGCGGATGCTCAAGGACATCGAGTCGATCAAGCGACGCATCCGCGATGTCGCCCGCGGACCGCGTTCGATTCTCGGCGTCGAGCGCGAACTCGAACACGAACGCACGGACCCCCTCCTGCACGGGCGGTGCGTGCTCGTCGCCGACGACGAGCCGGACATCCGCAACCTCATCCGCGATGTGCTGCGCAACCGCGGCGCCAACCCCATCATCTGCGCCACGGGCGCCGAGGCCATCGACGAACTCGAGCGCATCACGAGCCAGAGCCCGGGATCGTCGGGGTCGGTCGACATCGCGCTGGTCATCTCCGACATCAAGATGCCCGACCGCAACGGGTACGAGGTCTTCTCCGAGGCCCGCAAGCGGCTGCCCGATGTGCCCGTCATCCTCATGACCGGCTTCGGGTACGACCCGCACCACTCCATCGTGCGCGCTTCGCAGGAGGGGCTGCAGTGCGTGCTGTTCAAGCCCTTTCAGGTCGAGCGGTTGCTGAGCGAGATCC
Source organism: Phycisphaerales bacterium (assembly GCA_007693765.1). Lineage (GTDB taxonomy): Bacteria > Planctomycetota > Phycisphaerae > Phycisphaerales > UBA1924 > RECZ01. Next base: position 18,146 of record RECZ01000080.1, read on the forward strand.
ACAAAGCGCTCGGCGAGGACGAGCAGCCGAGCGACTGAGCGGGGCGTGATCCGAGGGCGTGTCGACGCCTTCCGGGGGGTCAGCGACGGTGGGCGATGATCACTCGCGGCAGTCCCTCGTGGTCCTGCACGATGCGTGCATCGCGGAGCGCATCGTGGCCCAGCGCAATGGCCAACGCCTCCTCGGCGCGCGAGGAGGCCACCTCGACGAGCAGCAGCCCGCCGGGCCGCAGCCGCGCGGGGGCGTTGGCGATGAGCGGAGCGACGAAGCGCATGCCGTCGGGGCCGCCGCGCAGGGCGATCTCCGGCTCGTGGTCCTTCACGTTGCGGTCCACATCGGGCCACTCGTCGTCGGGGATGTAGGGCGGGTTGCTCAGCACGAAGTGCAGGGCGTGCCCGATGGGGTGGGATGTGACGGGTTCGAGAAGGTCGCCCGCGGCGAGGTCGAGGCGGTCGTGCACGTTGTGGCGCTGGGCGTTCTCGAGGGCGACGTCGAGGGCGTCGGGGGAGATATCCGTGGCGATGGCGTGTGCGCCGGGGAGGTTCTTGAGCATCGCGATGGCGACGGCCCCCGAACCGGTGCAGACATCGGCGAGGACGACACCCTCGCCGTTGCGCCCCCCGAAGCCCGGCTCGGCGCGGGCGTGCTGCAGCGCGTGCTCGACCATCGTCTCGGTGCTGGGGCGCGGCACGAGCACGCGCCGATCGACGCGCATCGGCAGCGAGAAGAACCAGCCCTCGCCCACGAGGTATTGGACGGGCTCGTGGCGGAGCGCGCGGGCGACGAGGTCGCGCAGGCGTTCGCGCTCGTCATCGGCGGCGGGGCGGTCGGGCTGGGTGTAGAGCGAGAGCCGCTCGCAACCGAGAACGTGCGACAAAAGCATCTCGCCCATGAGGCGTGGGCTGTCGAGGCCGGCCTTTCGGAACGCGTTGGCCATCCATTCCAGCAGGGCGCGGGTGGTCCAGCGGGTCGGATTGGCGGGCGCGGGGCACATTGTTGCGGCGCAGTCTATCGGCGATCGCTCCGGTGAAGGTGTATCATGCTGCCCCGGGCTCGCCCGGTCTCACCGATCCGTCCACCCTCAACCGGAGGCAACCGCCGGAGATGCAGCCTACCGCGCCCACATCGCTCGAATCCTTCCTCGACAAGGTGCGCGTCCGCGTCGAACGCGCCGGGGTCTTCGCCTCGGTTCGTCTGCGCGACGGCCTCCTCGAGTGCGAGGCCAAGGACGCCGCCGCCCCCGCGTTCTACCGCCTTTACGCCGACGGCCCCCGGCTCTGGGTCGGTCTGTTCACGAAAGACCGCTGGCTCAGCCAGTCGATCGAGCAGGATCTCGTCCACACCGGTGACAAACTCGAGGACTTGATCGAAGAGGAACTGGTCGACCTCGGATACGAGGGCGGCCCCATGCCCTGCGAGCATTTCCGCGACCACGACCTGTTTTTCACGTTCCGCTCGCCGCTGCCGTTCGACATCGATCACGTCGCGGACGACCGCTCCGCCGAGACCGCCGCAATCTGCATCCTGGCCTACGAGGCGGCCTTCCGTCCGCTCGGCGATATGGAAGGCGCCGACGAGGACTGATCGGCCACCCGCGCCCGCCGCGCATCCGCCTTCCACACGGCACGAGTCATCACCGATTGCACAACTTTGGAGCACGCACGGGCATGCGCATCCTCATGCTGGGTTGGGAATTCCCGCCGTTCATCAGCGGCGGCCTGGGCACGGCGTGCTACGGCCTGACGCGCGGCCTCGACCGCCTCGGGCACGAGGTGCTGTTCGTGCTGCCCCGCGCGGTGGATAAGAGCCACACCTCCCACGTGCGTCTGCTCAGCCCCAACGCGCCGCGCCCCAGTGCGCCCGAGGAGAAGGGTGCGGCGCCGGCCGAGGCTGCCGCCGCCCCGCAACGCAGCGGATCCGCCGCCGCCGCCGCGGAGATGCTCCGCGCGTTGCGTCCCGACGCCGCACCAGAGCCGGGGGCGCTCGTCGTCAAGAAGGCCGACGCGGGGACCCGCCGCACACGCATCATCGCGGCGCCCAGCCCGCTGCACAGCACGTACCCCGGGGGGCAATGGTCGCCGGTGGGCGACGCGGGCGAGCACGGGGGAATCGCCGGGCCGGGGGCGTCGGGGACGCCGGGCTCGCGCGCGATCGAGGCGTACATGTCCGGCGACAGCGACGACATGACCATCGAGGAGGAGGCGCAGCTCCTCGGCCTGAGCGTGGAATCGCTCGAGCACGTCAGCGCACGCGACCCGACAGATCACTACAGCGGCGACCTCTTCCTCGAGGCCGCCCGCTACGCGCGCACCACGCTCCGCCTCACGGCGGGCGAGTCGTTCGACGTCATCCATGCGCACGACTGGCTGACCTACCCCGCCGGCATGACCATCGCCCGCGCCACGGGCAAGCCGCTGGTCGTGCACGTGCACGCGACGGAGTTCGATCGCTCCGGCGAGCACGTCAACCAGCGGGTGTACGACATCGAGCGCCGCGGCATGCACGCCGCGATCCGCGTGATCTGCGTGAGCGAGTTCACCAAGCGGCGGGTCACGGCACGCTACGGGGTCGACCCGACGCGGGTGCGCGTGGTCTACAACGGCATCGAGACGGAGGGCGTGCAGCCGATCCCCGGCGTCGAGATCGAGGCCAAGGACAAGATCGTGCTCTTCCTCGGGCGCATCACGATGCAGAAGGGGCCGGAGTATTTCATACAGGCCGCCAAGCGGGTGCTCGAGAAACTGCCCAACGTGAAGTTCCTCGTCGCGGGCTCGGGCGACATGGCCACGCGGATGATCGAACTGGCGGCCGAGATGGGCATCGCCAACAAGGTGCTCTTCACCGGGTTCCTCCGCGGGCGCGACGTGGCCCGCGTCTACGAGATGGCCGATCTGTACGTCATGCCCAGCGTGAGCGAGCCCTTCGGCATCGCCCCGCTCGAGGCCATCCACCACGGCACGCCGGTGCTCATCAGCCATCAGTCGGGCGTCGCCGAGGTGCTCACCCACGCCCTCAAGGTGGACTTCTGGGACGTCGAAGACATGGCCAACAAGATCGTCGCCGTGCTCAAGCACTCGCCCCTGCACAGCACGCTGCGCGACCACGGCCGCATGGAGATCCGCAAGCTCACGTGGGAGGACGCCGGCGAGAAGTGCGCGCAGGTCTACGCCCAAGCGATCGAAGAGATGCAGCGTGTCTGACACGCGGCTCGTCGTCCGTGATCTGGGACGCATCTCGTACGCCGAGGCCACGCAGATCCAGCGCGAGACGCACGCCCGCGTGCTCGCCCAGCGCGACCGACCCGGCGCCCCCGGAACCCCCGTCACCCCCGTCGGCGAACTCCTCCTGCTCGAGCACGACCCCCCGGTGATCACCGTCAGCCGCCGCCCCGACGCCCGTGCGCACCTGATCGCCACGGACGATGCGCTGGCCCGCGCCGGCGTCGAGGTGGCCGCGACCGACCGCGGCGGCGACATCACCTACCACGGCCCGGGGCAGTTGGTCGCCTACCCCATCGTCGACCTCAAGCGCCTCGGCTGGACGCTGCACGCGTACATGCGCACCCTCGAGTCGTGCGTCATCCGCGCCTGCGCCGGCTGGGGGCTGGAGGCCCGTCGCGATGAGGGCGCCACCGGCGTGTGGATCGGCGAGGGCGACGCCGGCGCCAAGGTGTGCGCTCTGGGTGTGCGCGTGCAGCGGTGGGTCACCATGCACGGCCTCGCGCTCAACGTGACGACCAACCTCGAGCACTTCGGCCTGATCGTCCCCTGCGGACTCGCCGGGCGGGGCGTGACGAGCCTCCAACAAGCGCTCGGCCCGGCCTGCCCGAGCATGGATGAGGCCAAGGGCGCGATCGAGCGCGAGTTGGCGGCGTCGATCGACGGCCGGGCCGCGTAAGGGCGCCCGGCTGCGCGAACCGGCCGTAGGCGCGTCGATAAATCCACAAATCTTGTGCGTTTCGACCCCGGCTGTGGACGCGGAGGGTCTTTGCGGCTTCGATGACGGGAGGAGTGCTCGACATGCCGCATGAACAGGCCCCGACCGACGTCCTGCAGGGGCTCACAGAAGCAAAGCCGCTCGGCACGCGCACGCCCCCAGCCGATCCGCCGGCGGAGGCGATCGCGGTCGTGGCCGCGCACCTGCGCGAGGCCGCCCGCAGCGACCCCGAATTGGCGGACGCGTGCCGGCGACTCGGCGATTGGCTGACCGGCGTCGGCGATGCTGCCGACGCGGCGCGGAAGGTCGCGACGGAGCGCGGCCCCGACGCCGCGCCCGACGAACCCGTCGCCACGCTCATCGAGCGCACCCTCTCGATCGGCGGCATGGCCGTGCCCGTTGCGGTCCGCGACGACGGCACGGCGCCCCCGCGCGAGTCGGCGCCGGCGCAGGAGGCCGCGCCGCAGCGTCGCGTCGAGCCGACGCGGGCGCCGCTCTCGGTCATCGCGTCGCGGGCGCGGGTCAAGGCCGATTGCTGCCGGTGGGCGATCGAGCGGCGGTCGCGCATGGAGGATGGCGCCGATTTCGACCAGATCATCAAACCCACCGACGACGCTCTCGCCCAACGGCTGCGGGCGCTGCCCGACTGCTACGGATGGCCGCTGGACCCCTACGTCTCGCTCCCCGACGACCGCGCCCTCGACGACGCCGCGGGCTGCTACGACACGCTGGCCGACGCCCTCGACCTCGCCCAGCGCGTGCGCGCCGACGACGAACTGCTCGACACGCACGCGCAGCGGCTCTACCAGATGCTCGCCGAGTGCTGCTCGGCGTTGCGTGCGGCGTTGCTCGTGTGCGGCGTCGAGACCGACCGCGATCAGGACGACACGTTCCACACGCTCCGTGCATGGGTGTTCGACGAACGCGTGTACGTCGAGCGGCACATGCGCCTCGACGACCCCGCCGACCCCGCCGCGTGGCCCGACCGTCGCGAAGAGATACAGGCGACCGCGGCCGAGATCGAGCGCGGGCAGGCGAGCGTCAAGGAGATCCGCAACCTCACCGGCCGGCTCGGATACATCGCCAAAAGGTGGCAGGACTACGACGCGGCCGAGACCGTCGTGCAGGCGCAGAAATTGGTCGACGCGGTGGAGCGCCTCGTCGAACTGGGCCTCCGCCCCTCGCACACCAGCATCCGCGACCCGCTGCTGACGATTCTCGACGAGCTGCCCGCAGACATGGAGTTCACGGGCCCCTTCGCCGAGGCGCTCCAGTACGCCGACGACTTCGCCGCCCAGCGCGAGGGGCAATTGCGCCCGGAGAAGATCGCCCCGCCGGAGCCGACTGGCGACGTCGTCGCCGCCCGCGGGTTGCTGGCGGGCAAGGTGGCCGTGCTCATCGGCGGCGCGTGCCGCCCCAAGGCCCGCGAGGCCCTGCGGGAGGGGCTGGGCCTGCGCGAGCTCCGCTGGATCACCACGCGCCCGCACGAGACGATCACCAACTTCGAGCCGCAGGTGAAGCGCGATGAGGTCGCCGTGGTGATGCTCGCGATCCGCTGGGCGAGCCACTCGTTCGAGAACATCAAGACCGCGTGCGACCGCGCCGGCACGCCCTACGTGCGCCTGCCGCGGGGCTACGGCGTGAACCAGGTCGCACGCGAGATCATGAATCAGGCGAGCAAGGCGATCGGCGCGCGCGGCGCCGACTGACCGCGCACGGTGCGCCGGGGCAGTCGCTTGAGATGATCGCCGTTAGTCCAGGCGCAGCTCGAAGAGCACGTCGGCGGTGATGTCGATGGCGTCGGGCGAGACGGCGACGGGGCGGGCGAGCATGGCGCGCACCACGGACTGCATGTCCTGCAGCTCGTCGTCGTCCTGCTTAAAGCGGGTCTGGAGCACGAGCGTGTAGCCCATCTGCTCCGCGATCTCCTCGGTGCTGGACCGCACAAGTCGGAAGCACTCGAGGATCTGGCGCGTCGTGAACATCTCCTGTTCACGCATCAGTTCCTGCGCCCGGGCCTGGTACTCCTGCTGGGCCCGCTGGAAGTCGCGGACGATGTCGCGGAAGAGGGGGTCGTCCTGGGGTGTGCTCTGCGCCCGCCGCTGCGCTTCCTCCAGACGCTCCTGAAGCGGGCGGATGCGCTCCTCCGCCGCGGCCATGGCCTCCTCGCGCGCCGGGGCGTACCGGTCGCTCTCCATCAGGCGCTCGACGATCTTGAAGAGGTCGCACGTGGCGATCTTGAGCTCGACCTCGGCGCCGTCCGCGGTGGCCCGCGCGGCGGGCTCGAACGTGGTGGAGGCGAGACCGAGGATCAGGCCGGCGATCGCGATCGGGTACAGGAAGAGTCGTTCAGCAGTGCGCATACGGCGTGGCTCCGAAGGGATGTTGTCGTGCGCCGACCGTGTCGACGCGGTGAAGGCGTTCGTTCTCGTGCACAATAGGGGAGGCGGTCACAATGCGCCGCGTCCGAAGATCCACCACGCCGCGGCGGCGAGCGCTCCCATCGTCGCCACGGCGCCGAGAACGAGCCAGCGCGCCGGCGATCGCCGCCTTGGACGCCCGCGATCGCTCCCGTGTTCCCCGGTTCGGCGTTTCGGCCCGCCGCCGCGGGGCGTGAGCGAGGGCGGCGTCGCCGGGCGTTTGACGTGCTCCGCGGGCCCCGCCCCGGCCTTCGTCGGCACCTGAATGAGCGCCCCGCACTGCTCGCACCGCGCCACAGCGCCCCGGAAGCCCGAGTCGATGTCCATGCGCTCGCCGCAGTTGGGGCAATCAAAGTGGATCATGCGTGGCACGGTCAGGGAAGGGGGATCGAGGGGTCCCAGAGGTAATAAAAGCCCGCACCCGGCATGCCGGGGGTTCCGGGGGATCCGGGGGCTCCGAGGTTGAGTTGGAGCATGTTCATCGTCACACCGGTGGGCTGGGCTCCGAGGTTCGGGGTCGCCTCGGGCCGGTCGTCCGCCAGCGCGTAGACGCTGCGGGGCGATCCGCCCTCGGCGTGGTATTGCACGAGACGGGCCGCGGGCACGCCCGCGAGTCGTTTGGCCGCGTCAAACGCCTCGCGCACGCCGCCCGTGGCGTCGACCAGACCAACCCGCGCCGCCTCCTCGCCGCTGAAGATCCGCCCGTCGGTGTAGGCGTAGAGCACATCCGCGCTGAGCCCCTCACGACGCGTCTCAACGATGTCCCGGAACCGGATGTAAAACTCGTCGACCATCGCCTGCAGGATGGCGTAGTGCCGCTCCTGCGCCGGCTCGAAGGGGCTGGCGATGGCTTTGTTGGGCCCGCTCACCACCGCCCGCCCGCTGACACCGATCCGCGACATGCCGTCGCTGAAATTGAACGTTTGCATGATCACGCCTACAGAGCCGGTGACCGTCGTCGGCTGGGCGTAGATCTCGTCCGCGGCGAGGGCGAGGTAGTACCCGCCGCTGGCCGCGACCTCGCCCATGCACGCCACGACCGGCTTGCCGGAGGTTTTCGCGAACCGGCGCACCTCGCGGTGCATGGTGTCGCTGCCGCTCACCGTGCCGCCGGGGGAGTTGATCCGCAGCACCACGGCGCGGATGCGCGGGTCGTTCTCTGCGCGTTGCAGACGGGAGACGAGTTCGTCGACCGGGTTGGGGCCGAAGGCGATCAGCCCCGGCGTCGGAGCGTCGAAGATGAGCCCGCGCACGTCGATGAGGGCGATCTTGGCCGAACTCGGCCCGGTCCCGGCGTCGGTGAGCACGGCCGTCTCGCGCAGGACGGGGTCGCGGGGGCGGAGCTCGAGCGTGATGCGGTCGGGCACACACCCGGGGGCCGTGAGCAGGGCGGCGCCCAGCGTGAGCAGTGCGACACAGCGCGCCAGCGGGGGGTTGATCATGGCTCGCAGTCTACCGGGTGAGCGGCTACCGTCGGCGCGTGGATCCGAACCCCCCCGAGTCCAGCCCGCAGGACGGAGCCCCCTCGCGTGCGCACGTGCCCGTGCTGCTGGAGGAGTCGCTCCGCCTGCTCGACCCGCGACCCGGCGAGACGGTGCTCGACTGCACCGCCGGCCTCGGCGGGCACGCCCGGGCCTTCGGCGAGCGCGTGGGCGGGTCGGGCGTCGTCGTCCTCAACGACCTCGACCCCGGCAACCTCGAACGGGCCGCGGCGAGCGTGCGCGCGTTGCCAGACGCCCCCCGCGTCGTCACGCTCCACGGCGGGTTCGCCGACGCCCCGCGGCGGCTGGCGGAGGAGGGGCTCGCCGCCGACGTGGTGTTCGCCGATCTGGGGTTCGCCTCCACGCACGTGGACGACGCGGAGCGGGGCTTCAGCTTCCAGCGCGAGGGTCCGCTGGACATGCGGTACGACCCGGGCGCGCCCGTCTCGGCGGCCGATCTGGTGAACTCGCTGAGCGTCGAGGAACTCGCCCAGATGCTCTACGAGTTCGGCGAGGAGCGTGCCGGGCGTCGGATCGCGCAAAAAATAGCCGATGCCCGGGCGGTGGAGCCGATAACCACTACGACGCGGCTCGCCGACATCGTGCGCGCGGCGCAGGGCTTTTCTCCACGACGGGGCGGCCCCGCCCACGCCCGCGGCGCGATGAAGATCGACCCCGCGACACGAACGTTTCAGGCCCTCCGCATCGCCGTGAACGACGAACTGGGCAGCCTCCGGTCGTTGCTCGAAGCAGTGCAGCGGGGCGCATCGGCGCTCGCGGCGGGACGGGCGGGCTCCGGTGTCTGGCTCCGCCCCGGCGCCCGCATCGGCGTCATCGCATTCCACTCCCTCGAGGACCGACCGGTGAAGCAGGCATTCGCAGACCTCATCGCACGCGACCTGGCGACGCCCGTCTCGGGCGTGAGCGCCCGCGCCGCCAAGCCCGTCACCGCGGGCGAGGACGAGGCGCAGCGCAACCCCCGTGCGCGATCGTCCAAGTTCCGCGTTGTGCGCCTGCGGTGAATTCTCGCTGCGCGGCCGCGCACAGCGCGACCGACGTGGTATAAACAACCGCGGCCGAAGGATCGGCCGCGACGCCCCGCACGGGCGGTCCATAACCCCTGAATCGCAAGGATGCCGATTCATGACTCGTGAAATCAAGCTTGCTCTGATCGTGGGCTCCGCGCTGGTGCTGGTGGTGGGGGTGCTCATCTCCGACCACATGTCCGGTGCGCGGCTCGCCCGCATCGAGACCGTGGCCCCCGAGTCGGTCGGCTCGCCCGCCGCTTCCGAACCGCCGCGGATCGCGATCAACCCCGCCCCGGTCGTCCCGCTGCTCGATGAGCCGGAGCCCGCGCCCGTCTATTCGCTGGCGATGGCCGACACCGAAGCGCCCTCGTTCGACGCCAACCACGCGGAAGCGCCGCTGGTGATCGACATGGGCGTCGGCGCTCTCGGCCGCAACGATGCGCCCCGCGTCGCGCTCAACGAGGCCCCGCTCGAATCCGTCGCGGCGTTCAAGGCCTGGGCGGAGCAGCAGGGCGTGCGGCTGGTCGATGCGCCCGTCGCGGCGAACGTCGAGCGCCGCAACGGCCCCGGCGCCGCGAGCAACAACAACACGCAGCGTCCGGCCCCCGCCGCGCCCGTCCAGCGGACCCCGGCGCCCGAGCCCGAGCGCGTCCACGCCGTGGTCCGCGGCGATTCGCTCTGGAAGATCGCCGAGCGTTACTACAACGACGGCGCCCTGCACGCCCGACTTGCGCGGCACAACCGCGACCGCCTCGGGCCCAACGGCGAACTGCTCGCCGACACCGTCCTGCGCATCCCCTCGCGCAGCGTGCTCACCGGCGAGGCCGCGCCCGCCGCGCAGCCGGCGCCGGCCGAGGCCCGCCCCGCGCCCGCCCGCCCGGCGCGCACGACCACCTACACCGTCGCCCGCGGCGACACCCTCGGCGAGATCGCGCAGCGCACGCTCGGGTCGTCGCGTCGCTGGCGGGAGATCGTGGAGTTGAACAAGAGCGTCATCAAGGACCCCGACGTCGTCCCCGTCGGGACGGTGCTCACGCTGCCGGCGCGCTGACAGCGCGGAGGGAATCGACGTCACGTGGCCGCCAAGCTCGCAGCCCTGATCATCGCGCTCGCTCTGGTCGCCGGTGCGCTGCTCGCGGTGCGTCAGCAGCGCATCATGGCGGCGCACGAGATGGTCCGGGCCCACACGCGCATCGTCGAGCGTGAACGCGACCTGTGGCGGCTGCGGCTGGAGATCGCCCGCCACCTCTCGCCGGAGCGCATCGAGCAGATCGCGGCCTCGCTCGGCCCCATGCGCCCTGCGCCGCCCGACGGCGACGGCGCGATCAACACGGGCGTCCTCGCTGGCGCGCCCGTCCCGAACGAGGGAGCGCAATGACGCCCGCGCCCCGCTTTGAGCGCATCAACACCGTCGCCACGATCACGCTGGTCGTCGTGAGCGTGGTCCTTGTCGGCATGCTCGGGCGTGTCGCGCAGTTGCAGATCGCGCCGTCCGAGTCGCTCCGCCCGTTTATTCAGGAGCGGCTCAGCGTGCGCCCGGAGATCGCGCCACGCGGCGACGTCTTCGACCGGCGCGGGCGCCTGCTCGCCGCCACGCGCACCGGGGAGCGCGTCTTCGTCGACCCCGCCGAGTTCGCGCAGCCGTGGGACGAATCCATGATCCGCCTCGCCCGCGCGCTGGGGGCGGACCCGGCGGACGTCGGCGCCCGGCTCTTTCCCAGGCTCGCCGAGCACGCCCGTCGCATGGAGGCCGGCGGTCAGCCGATCCGGTACGTCCGCGTCTCGGACATCCTGTCCGATCAACAGGCCGAGTCCGTGCGGGCGTTGAAGATCCGCGGCGTGCACCTCGAACTCGCCGCGGTCCGCGAGGGGGCGCACGCGTTCGTGGCGTCCTCCATCCTCGGGCGCGTGGATGTCGACCACGCCGGCCAGTTCGGCGCCGAGCGCGTCTTCAACGCTCGACTGCAGGGGCGGGACGGTCGTCTGCGCTACGTCCGCGACGCCCGGGGCGGCCCGCTCTGGATCGAGCACGGCGGCTACACGCCCCCGTACGCCGGCGAGCCCGTCTTCCTCAGCATCGACCTCCGCCTCCAAAGCATCGCCGAGGAGGAACTGGAGCGGGCCGTGACCGCGCAGGACGCCGCGGGCGGGCGGGCGATCGTCGTCGACCCGGACAGCGGCGAAATACTGGCGCTGGTGGACATCATCCGCGACCTCGGCCCCGGCGCCGCCGCGCCGTGGGGCCAGCGCCCCGTGCCCGGCGGGCCGCAGCGCCGCACGATCATCCCGCCGGACCCCAACCGACTGATCCACCCCGCCGCGGGGCGGAACCGCAACGCGACCGACCTCTACGAGCCCGGCTCGACATTCAAGGCGTTCACGTGGAGCGTGATGACCGAGGCCGGCGTGGTGAAGCTCGACGAGGAACTGAAAACCGGCGGCCGCGCGTGGCGCACGCCCTACGGGCGCACCATCCGCGACGTGTTCGGGCGTGACCGCCAGACGTGGCGCGATGCGCTGATCAACTCTTCCAACATCGCCATGTCGATGATCGCCGAGCGCATCACGCACAAACAGATGCGCGACGGGATCATGAAGTTCGGCTTCGGGCAGCGCACCGGCGTGGGGTACGAGGGCGAGCGGGAGGGGCGCGTGCCGCCGGCGCGGGGGTGGTCGAAGTACTCGCAGACCAGCGTCTCGTTCGGGCAGGAGGTCGCGGTGACGCCGGTGCAGATGGCGCGGGCGTTCTGCGTCTTTGCGCGCGAGGGCGAGCAGGCAGGCACGATCCCCGAGCTTCGATTGAGCGCCGTCGACCCGCTCGTTCCCGAGACGCAGGTCGTGCGCCGCGTGCTGCCCGCGAGCGTGGCCCTCGCCGCCCGCGACGCGATGGCCGTCGTCGGCCAGAAGGCGGACGAGCGCATGCGTTTCCGCAAACTCGACACCACGTACCGCTACTCGATGTTCGGCAAGTCCGGCACTGCCCAGGTGGCGCTGCCCGGCGAGCGCGGCTACGTGCCCAACCAGTACATCAGCAGCTTCGTCGCGGCCGGCCCCGTTGCGTCGCCGCGGGTCGTGGTGCTGGTGGTCATCGACGATCCCGGCCCCGAGACGATCGCCCGCGTCGAGCACCGCGGCTCGGCCAGCGCAGCGCCGGTCGTGCGGCGGATCCTCGAGCGCTCGCTCTCGTACATGGGGGCGCCGCCGTGCGCGCCCGACGAAGTCGCCGCGGCGCGGTGAGCGGTGGGGGGTCGCTTCAGCCCGCGAGCTTGTCGAGGCCGAGCGACTTCATCTTCTTATACAGCGTTGTGCGGTTGATCCGGAGCTGATCCGCGGTGGATTGCCGGTTCCAATCGTTGGCGCGCAGGGCCTTGAGGAGGATGCGCTTCTCCGGATCGCGGAGCGCCTCCTCGAGCGGCATGGGCTCCCACGGCGTGTCCGGTGCGTCAGCGCCCCCGGAATTGCCCCCGCCCCCGGAACCACCCCCGACGCGGGCGTGCGCGGGCAGCATCCCGCCGGTGGAGTTGTCCAGCACCTGTTGGGCGAGGTCGTCGACGGTGATCGTGGGCTTCGTCGAGAGCACCGCCGCCCGCTCGACGATGTTCTCCAGCTCGCGCACGTTGCCCGGGAAGGCGTAGCGGCGCAGCGCCTCCATCGCCTCGGGGGTGAAGCCGACGAGCTGCTTGCCCAGTTCGGCGCTCTGGATGCGCAGGAAGTGCTCCGCCAGATGCGGGATGTCGCTGGTGCGCTCGCGCAGCGGCGGCAGGTCGATGCGCACGACGTTGATGCGGTAGTAGAGGTCCTGCCGGAACGCGCCCTTGGAGACGAGGTCCTCGAGGGGGTGGTTGCTCGCCAGCACCACGCGCACGTCCACCTCGATCGTCTCGTTGGAGCCGACGGGCTCGAACTTGCGCTCCTGCAGCACGCGCAGCAGTTTGAGCTGCATGGCGGGCGAGGCGCTGTTGATCTCGTCGAGGAAGATCGTGCCCCCGTCGGCGGCGAGGAACCGGCCCTGCTTGTCGGCGTGCGCGCCCGTGAACGCGCCCTTGACGTGCCCGAAGAGCTCGGATTCGAGCAGCGTCTCGGGGATGGAGCCGCACGCGAGTTCGACGAAGGGCTTGTCGGCGCGGCTGCTGCGGTGATGGATGGCGCGGGCGATGAGCGACTTGCCCGTGCCGCTCTCGCCGTTCATCAGGACGGTGGTCTTGGAGGGCGCGACCGCCTCGATGAGCTCGTAGATCTTGAGCATGCGGTGGTCGGAGCCGACGATGTTGTCCAGCCCGTACCGCGTGTCGAGTTGCCGGCGCAGCGTGTGGTTCTCGGCCATCAGCGCCTGGTTGCGCAGCGCACGCTCCAGCGCGATCCGCAACTCGGCGTCGACGACGGGCTTGGTCAGGTAGTCCGATGCGCCCATCCGCACCGCCTCGACGGCGGACTCGATCGCCCCGTAGCCGGTCAGCATCACCACGGCCACCTCGGGGTGCTTCTCGCCGATCGCACGCAGCAGGGCGAGGCCGTCCATGCCGGGCATGGAGACATCGCTGATGACCACGTTGAACGCGCGCGACCCCTTGCCGGCGCCCGACTCGGCGCCCTCACGCAGAGCGTCGAGCGCCTCTTCGGCGCTGGCGCACGTCGCCGCGCTGAGCCCCTCGCGCTCGAGGAACTGCGCCAGCGAATCGGCGACGATGGGGTCGTCGTCGACGACGAGGACGCGCGCCTTCTGCTTGCCCGTTGGTTGCTTGCTCATGGTGCTCGTTGGAGATCTGGGGTGATCCGGGGTGTTCCCGGGGGGGGGCCGGGGCTTCCGGGGGTTCCGGGGGGGGGGTCAACCGATCCCCGGCGCAGGGCAGCGCACCCGCAGGTGCGCGCCGCGCCCGTCCGGCGCGCCCGAGCGCGCCCGCAGTTCGATCTCGCCGCCCATCTGCTGCACGATGTCGCGGCACAGCGAGAGGCCGATGCCCGTGCCGCTGGGCTTGGTCGTGTACCCCGGCTCGAAGACCGCGCCCGTCGCGTTGCGCGGCGGGCCGACGCCGTCGTCGAAGACGTCGATGCGCACCTCGGCGCCGCCCCCGACCCGCGGGAACAGCCCGATCTGCACGTCCACGCGACCGTTGCGGGCGCACGCCTCCACCGCGTTGCGCACACCGTTGAGCAGCACGGTGTACAGCGGCCCCGACGCGGTGGACTCCATCCCCGCCGCGGCGTGCAGGTGCAGCGACACGCCCCGTTCGGCGGCGAAGGGGCGCACGACCTCCACGGCGTGCTGTGCCGCGTCGAGCAGGCTCCGCGTGCTGCTCATGGAGGCGTCGATCCCGCCCGCGCAGGGGCGCATCGCCGCGTGGATCATCTCCGCCATGCGCTCGAGCGCCGACGCCGCGCTGGCGAGTTGGCGTGAGGCGTCGAGCCCGGGGGTCATCGTGGCCTCGGCGTGGATGCCGGCGCGGGCCAGCGTCACGTAGCGCATGGCGCCGTCGATGAGGCCGGACATCTCGTGCGCAAAGCGCAGGAAGCCGTCGCTGGCGCGGTCCGCCGCGAGGGCGCTGTCGCTCCCGTGCACGATGACGCTGTGCGACGCCCCGCTGTCGGGTTGGCCGCTCGACGGGCCGGAGCCGGGTGGGGTGTTGCGTCCACGCGACGGCTTGCGGCGGTCGGGTCCGGGTCCGGTGGGGTGTTGAGGGTCCATGCGTGGCGCATCGGCCGTCCGAAAAGGGCACTCCAGCGGCGGTGCGGAGTCGGCGGCACGATCCGGGGCGTTGCCCCGGCGCAACCCGCGCAGGGCGTGCGGCCTGTGGGCGACGGGCGGGCGTTCCCCGCACGCCACGCGCCTTATCGGAGCCGACGCAACGCCTCGATGCGCCGCTCGGTAGGCGGGTGCGTCGCGAACATGCTCGTCAGGGTCTTGCCACCGGCGAGGGGCTCGATGATGAAGAGATTGTTCTGCGCCGGGTTCGGCTGCACGAGCGGGATCTGGCGGCTCATGGCGTCGAGCTTGTTCAATGCGGACATCAGCCCCTCGGGCGAGCCGGCGATGCTCGCGCCGTCGGCGTCCGCGACGAACTCGCGCGAGCGGCTGATCATGCCCTTGATGACCGCCGCGCCCACCGCGGCCACGATGACCACGACGATCATCACCAGCGGGTTGGAGTTGCGGTGGCCGCCCAGCAGCAGGCCCCACTGCGCGAGGAAGGCCAGCACGCCGGCGATGGTCGCGGCGACGGTCGAGATGAGCGTGTCGCGGTTCTTCACGTGCGCAAGCTCGTGCGCGATCACGCCCTCGAGCTCCTGCTTGTTCATGGTGCGCAGCAGGCCCTGTGTGACGGCCACGGCCGCCTTCTTCGGCGAACGCCCTGTGGCGAAAGCGTTGGGCGCATCGTGCGGGCAGATGTAGACCTTGGGCATGGGCAGGCCGGCGCGGCGGCGGAGCTCGTCGACCATGCGGTACAGCTCCGGCGCGGACTTCTCGTCGACTTCACGCCCGCGCATCGCCTTGAGCGCGATGGTGTCGGAGAAGAAGAAGGCGACGAAGTTCATCACGCCGCCGAAGAGCAGGGCGATGATCATCCCCTCCTGGCCCCACATGCTGCCCACGAGCAGGAAGAGGCCCATGAGGGCGCCGAGGAGCAGGGCGGTCTTGGCGTTGTTGGCGAAGGTGTGCATGGCCGTTTCGGTGTCTCCGTGTGGTGCGTGTCGACTCAGACGCACGGGGGTGGCCCGGGTTCGCGATGCAGGTTGTTCGGCGGCGCGCGGGCGTGCTTACAGGCTCGCCATGCGCCACGACGCCAGCAGCAGCAGCACGATCAGCGCCACGCGGATGACGTCCAGCGGCAGTTTATGCGTCAGCCCGGCGCCGAGCCGCCCGCCCACGATGGCCGTGGGCACGAGCAGGGCTGCCAGTTTGACAGCGTCGATCGGCGCGTACCCGTGCTGCTCGAGGGTGCCGATCTTGAGCGAGGCGCCCACGACCGCGGTCATACACATAACGGCGCTGCTGGCGCCGATGCACTGGCGCAGCGGTAGCCGGCACAGCACGCGCATGAGCGGGATGCCCACCACCCCGCCGCCGATCCCCAGCACGCCCGCGGCGCCGCCCATCACGCCGCCGATGGTCGCGCTGCGCAGCGGCGTCACGCGGGCCAGATCGGGGGCGTGCTCGGGGGCCTTGCGGATCATGCTCAGCAGGTCGGAGAAGGCCGCGTACGCCAGAAAGATCGCGAAGAGCCGGCGTAGCATCTGCCCGCTCACCTGGTTCGAGACCATCACCCCCAGCACGATCGCCACCGCCGCGGCCGGCAGGAGCACGACGAACAGGTCGCGCCGGATCACCCCGGCCTTGCGGTGACGGAGGGCCGCGGGCAGCGAGACGGCCACGTTCACGGCCATCGCGCTGGCCTGATAGAGGTGCTGGCTCTCCGGGTCGGCGGAATGGAAGAGGATCGCCAGCGCCGGGATCATGATGATCGATCCGCCGATGCCCAACATGCCCCCGAGAACGCCGGCGGTGAGGCCGATGCACAGGATCACCACGATCTGGAACAGCGTGTAATCCACCGCGCCTCCATACGCCACCCGCCCGGCGGCCGTCCGCGGCGCCGGGCGTACGCGAGCGGTGATCGTACACGCCCGGCCCCGCGCGCGGTACGTTGGCGCCATGCCCGAGATCCGCGTCGTCACGGTGACGCTCAACCCGGCGGTGGACCGCGTGCTCGAGGCCCCCGGTTTCGCGGTGGGGCGCCACGTCAAGGCGAAGCGCATCGCGCTCTACCCCGCGGGCAAGGGGGTGAACGTCTCGCGCGTGCTGGCGACGCTCGGTACACGCTCCGTGGTGACGGGGCTGGTGGGCAAGAACGAACTGGGGATGTTCGAAGAGCACCTGGAGCGCGCCGGCGAGGGGCGCATCGTCTGCCAGTTGCTCATCGTCCGCGCCCGCACACGCGACAACACCACCATCGTCGACCCCGTCGAGGACACCGAGACGCACGTCCGCGACGAGGGCTTCCACGTGCAGCCCGACGACGTCACGCGCATCGGCAGCAAACTCGGCATGCTCGCCCGCCCCGGTGTAATGATGGCCTTCTGCGGCTCGCTCCCGCCCGGGCTGGAGCCGAGCGCCTTCGCGGCCATCGTGCGGCGCTGCCGCGACCTCGGCGCCAAGGTGGTCGTGGACACCAGCCGCGAGGCGCTCGAAGCCCTGCGCGGCGAACGGCTCTGGATGGCCAAGCTCAATGCCGCCGAACTCGAGACGCTCGCGCAGCGCCCTACCGAAACGCTCGAACAGACCATCGAGGCCTCCCGCGCGCTGAGCGTCCACGGCGGGGGCGTCGTCGATCACGTCGTCGCCACGCTGGGCGCAGACGGCGCGGTGCACATCGGCGAGGGGGGCGATCTGCGCGGGTGGGTCTCCGTCCACCCCGGGCGCATCGTCAGCACCGTGGGCTGCGGCGACAGCCTGCTCGCAGGGATGCTCAGCATCCTGGCGCGCGACGCGAAGGCTTGGGAACGGGCGATGCGCGAGGGGCTCGCCGCGGCCACAGCCAACGCCTGCACACGCGAGGCGGGCTTCTTCGATCCCAACGATCTCTACGAGTTCAGAGACGTCGCCACGCTCGAACACGTCGACAAAGACTGAACCCCCCTCGCCGGGGGAGTTGCATCGCGGTTACGTCCTTGGGGACTTCCGGGGGCTTCCGGGGGTCGCCCGGGAGAGTGATCGCACCTATGGTTCAACGCGGATGGACAAACGTGAGCCTCGCCAACCCGATGCGTGCTGTGAAGAGCCGGACCTTTCCGCGCTCGAGGGCGTCGTCGCTCCCGAACAGCGCAACGACCCTCGCGCCCTATGCGCGTTGCTCACCCACGCCAGCCCCCGCGTGCGCATCGCCGCGGCCATCGGGCTGGGCACGCTGGGCGATCGGCGCTACGCCAACGACATCGCAGAACTCCTCCACGACCGCTGCGACCGCGTCATCAAGGAGGCTGAGCGCGCGCTCGCGTGTCTGTGGCTCCGCTGCGCCGGCTGCCCCGCGGCCCGCTCGCTGCTCGAAGGCGTGGGCCGCGCGCAACGCGGCGACCTCGATGGCGCGCTCGACGCCATCGACGCCGCGATCGAGATTCGCCCCGACTACGCCGAGGCTCATAATCAGCGCGGCATCGTGCTCAGCCTCATGGACGATCCCCGGCGCGCGCTCGAGGCCTACGCCGGTGCGATCGAGATCGAGCCGCAGCACTTCTGGGCGCTCGCCGGCGCCGGCAACTGCCACGCGGCCCTCGGCGACGCCGACGCCGCGATCGCCATGCACCGCCGCGCTTTGACGGTGCACCCGCGCTTCGAGTTATCGCTCGAGGCCATGCGTCAACTCCTCAGCGCGGGCCTCGCGGAGATCAGCGAAGCGCATCGCTGAATTACCCGGCCGTACATCCCCCCAAATTGAGCGACAGCCGGGGGTGCGTCCGTGATCTGTGCGCTCTATTCCGGTTCTAACGCCCCGCGGGGGCCTGAAATCGCCGAATCGAACCCTCTCCGGTGTCGCAGGGCCCGGGCCGGGGTATGCTTCCCCCCTCATGGATGAGACGCGGCGGGGACGGCGCTCGGCGCCGGGCCCACCACAACGACGCCGCGACGTCTGAGACAACGGGTGCGATGGGCCGACGGAGGAGAACGGGCCCGCCGCGCCGGAGTCGGCACAGTGAAAGATTTGAGCAACACGCGACGCAATCGCTCCCCGCGCATCGCCCGCGCCCTCCTCGAGGCCGGCGCGTTCACGCTGGCGCTCGCCGTGACGGTGAGCAGCGCCATCGTGGCCAAGGAGCGCACCGCTCCCGCGCTCGTCGCGATGGATACGACGCGCGCCCCGGCCCCGACCCTGGCCGCGGTCGACACGATCCGCCCCACGTCCCGCGTCAAGAGCGCGAGCGCGGCGCCCGCCACGCAACGGGCCACCGAGGCCGGGCACACCGATCCCAACGTCCGCTACTTTAACGGCCGCGCCGTCCGCCCTGTGCGGACGATCGAGATGGTCGTGACCGCGTACAGCCCCGACGAGCGATCCTGCGGCAAGTGGGCCGACGGCATCACCGCCAGCAACAAGTCCGTCTGGACCAACGGCATGCAGCTCGTCGCCGCCGACACCCGCCTGCTGCCCTTCGGCTCGCTGCTCTCGATCCCCGGCTACGCGGACGACGAGATCGTCCCCGTGCTCGACCGCGGCGGCGCCATCAAGGGCAAGCGACTCGACGTCCTCTACCCCACCCACGAGATCGCCCTGCAGTGGGGCGTGCAGAGGCTGCCCGTCGTGGTGTGGGAATACGTGGACTGAAGCAGGGGGCGCTGCCCCGGGGCATTTCCGGGGGCGAATCCGGGGGGCAAGCCGCGGCGCGCCTGTTGACTACCATACCGCCGTGATCGTCAGAGCCACCGGCGCGCGCCCGACGCGCATCGACGAACTCCTCCCTTCCGCGCTGATGGCGCGGCTCGACCGGCTCGACCTGCGCTCGCAGAAGCTCTTCGCCGGCAAGCTCGTGGGCGAGCGACGATCCAAACTTCGCGGCCGCTCCGTCGAGTTCGACGACTACCGCGAGTACATCCCCGGCGACGACATCCGCTTCATCGATTGGAACGTCTACGGCCGCCTCGACCGGCTCTTCATCAAGCTCTTCCTCGAAGAGCAGGACATGTCCGTCCACGTCGCCGTCGACGCCTCGCCCAGCATGCAGGCCGGGCCGCCGGGCGGGCCATCGAAGCTGCTCTTCGCCCAGCGCCTCGCCATGGCCCTCGGCTACATCGGCCTGGCCAACAACGACCGCGTCGCCGTGACCGTTTTCGGCGGGCCGCGCGTCGAACGCCTCCCCGAGATGCGCGGCCGTCGCAACGTGCAGCGCCTTGGCCGGTTCCTGCTCGACACCATCGACCCCACGTACGCCGTGACCAGCGGCGCCGCAGCGCCCACATTCACCGACGCCATGCGCGCCGTCTCCACAACCCGTCGCGGCAAGGGCGTGATGGTCGTCATCAGCGACTTCCTGCTGCGTGAGGGGTACGAGCAGGGCCTGCGCTACCTCGCCGCGGGCCTGGGGCGCGAGGCGGGCGCCGGGAACTCGTTCGACACTTACATCGTGCAGACGCTCGCCCCCGGCGAGATCGACCCCGAGAAGGACGGCGGCGAGGGCGAGGGCGGCGTCATCGGCGACCTGCGTCTCACCGACGCCGAGACGGGCCACGCCGCAGAAGTCACCGTCACCGCGGCGCTCGTGAAGCGATACAAGGAACGTTTGCAGCAGTACGTCGGGGGCCTTGAGGCCTACTGCAACGCCCGGAGCATGAACCACGCGCTGCTCTCGTGCGACACCGATATCGAACAGGCCATCTTCGGCACGTTCCGCAAGCACGGGCTGTTGCGCTGAAGCAGATTCGTCGCGCGGCCCACCGCGAAGCGATCACGCCGCGGGGTCGGGCGGCGGCGACGGCTGCGGTTCGGCCCCCGCGATCTCCCGCTGCGCCCGCGTCGTCAGCCGCGTGAGCTCCGACCGGAGCACATCCGCCTGCGCCCGCAGCGCGCCGAGCTCCTGCGTGGCGTTGGCCACCGCGACGCGCATCTTCTCGCCCTTCTCGACGAGGTCGCCGAGGCTGCCGGGGGTGTGGGCGCCGCCGGCGTGGGCGCCGACCAGCCCGCCCGCGCGCTCCACGACCGCCTCGAGCCGACGCAGGCGCGATTCGGCCTGTTGCTCCAACTCCTCGCGCCGGGCGTCCGCCGCCTGTCCGGCCTGCGCCAGCGCCTCTTCGATCGCTCGTCGGGAGGCTTCCTCCGCCCGCGACGCAACTTCTGAGAGCGCCTCGACCGCTTCTTGCGTTTGCTCCTGCGCCGGGCCCAGTGCGGCTTCGACGGCCGCCCGGGCCGCGTCTGCGGCCTCCGCGGCGCACTGCTGCGCCCGCGCCTGCACATCGCGGAGCGCATCCTCGGCGGCGCGTTCGATCGCTTCGCGTGATATCTCGGCGGCGGCGCTCGTGCGATCCGCGGCGCGGGTGAGCGTTTCTTCCCGGGTCGTGAAATCCGCCAGCGCCGCGGCCAGCGCCGAGCGGGCATCGCCCGCCGCGCGATCGGCGTGCGCTTTGACGCGCGTCTCGACGCCCTCCAGCGCGACTTCCGCGGCGGTCTGCATGTCACGCGCCGCTGATTCCACAGCCTCACGCAGGCGCCGCTCAGCCGCAGCGACGCTCTCTTGTTGCTCGCCAAGACGCGTCAGCGCCGCTTCGACACGTCGCGTGCACGATTCGGCCAGCGCCCGCAGCCGCTCGCTCGACGCCGCCTCTTCGTCACGCATCGCCGCCTCACGCGCCTGCGCCTCCGCGCTGCGACGCTCCAGCGATTGCAGCACGGTCTCCACGCGCGCCGCGAGGCGCGCCTCGGCCGCGGCGACCTGCTCCTCGCACGCCGCACGCATCCGCTCGACCATCGCGTGCGCTTCGCGTCGCTCACGCAGCGCGTCGAGCACATCGTCCGCGTCGCGCAGGCGCGTCTCGATCCGTTCGATGGATTCCCTGGCCCGCTCCACGCTCGACGCCCGCGCGCCGCCCTCCGACCACTCGCGACGCAATGATTCGTACACCTCGTTCGCCCGCGCCGCCGCGGCTCGGAGTTCGTCGCCCGACGACGCCGATTCTTCGATCAGCGACCGCAGATGGGCCGCGTACCGCGCGAAGGCGTCGTGATCCACGACCCGCGGCGAGAGGAAGACGTCCTCGACGATGGCGCCCGAGCCGCCCGCGCGGGGGGTCGCGTGGGCGCCGTTTGACGGTGCGGGGTCGCGGCGGGCGGGTCGGTCGGGCATGCGCGGCGTCATCCGGGGAGCGTCGGTGGGGGGGCGGGGGCGGATCAGACGAGCAGGGGGCCATTGCGAGATCGGCACGCCGCGCACGCACGCTGGAAAGTTGGTGCGGCGTAGGATGTCTGTTCCATGCCCCGACCAAAGCCCAAAGCCACCGACGACAACCCCCTCCGCGACGCCAGCCGCCCCGGCGCCGTGCGGCTGCAGCGCGTCCTCGCCGACGCCGGGGTCGCCTCGCGCCGCCACTGCGAGGCCATGATCCTCCAGGGGGCGGTCAGCGTGAACGGCGAGATCGTCGACGCCCTGCCCGTCTGGGTGTGCCCCGAGGAGGACCGCATCGAGGTCGAGGGCCGGCCCCTCCCCCGGCGCAAGCAGGCCCTCAAGGAGGCGACACGCCACATCTACGTGATGCTCTACAAGCCCCGCCGCTCGATCTCGACCGCCGCCGACCCCGCCGGCCGTCGCACGGTGGTGGACATGGTCAACCACCCCTCCGGCGCCCGCCTCTTCCCCGTGGGCCGCCTCGACTACGACACCAGCGGCCTCATCATCCTCACCAACGACGGCGACCTGGCCAACGGCCTCACCCACCCGCGCTACGGCGTGCACAAGACCTACCGCGCCACCGTCAAGGGCTCGCTCGACGATGAGGCCTTCGAGGAACTCCGCCAGGGCGTCTTCCTCACCGACCGCAAGGAGGGCGTCACCGTCGGCGCCAGCCGCACGGCCCGCACCGAGATGCGCCTCGTCAAGCGCGACCGCGAGCGCACGATCATCGAGATTACGCTCTTCGAGGGTCGGAACCGGCAGGTCCGACGCATGTTCGCCAAGCTGGGCCACCCGGTGCGCCAACTCGTGCGCGTGGGCATGGGGCCCGTGCGGCTCAAGGCGCTCAAGACGGGCGAGTGGCGCGAACTGACCCGCGAAGAGATCCGCGACCTGCGCCGGGCCGCGAAGGGAGTGAAATCGCTGGTGGAGCTCGACGATGCCCCCCGCACCGCCGGCGGCGCGCGCCCCAAGACGCCCCGCGCCACGGCGGGCAAGGGCGCCCCCCGCTCGCGCAGACGCGCCCGCTGAGCGGCGCGCGGTACGCTGTCAGCGTGAAGGTGCACCTCAACGGACAACTGCTCGACGCCGCCGCGGCCCGCGTCTCCCCGTTCGATCGGGGGTTCGTCTTCGGCGACGGCCTCTACGAGGGCCTGCGCGCCTTCGACGGCGTCCCCTTCGCCATGCGGCTGCACATCGAGCGCCTGCGCGAGGGCCTCCGCGAGACGCGCATCGAGGGGTTCGACCCCGACTCACTCGCAGCCCGCACCGACGAACTGCTCCGCGCCAACGCCCTGCGCGACGCCTTCGTGTACTGGCAGGTCACCCGCGGCGCCCCCGACGTGGCGCGGGCGCCGACGACGCAGTGGCGCGATCGCACCGCCGCGTCGCCCCTCGCGCCGACCGTCTTCGGCTACGCCGTGCCCCTGCCCGGGCTCGACGCCTGCGCCGAGCCCGCCGCGCGCCGGATCACGCTGCGTCCGGACCTGCGGTGGCTACGCGGTCACGTCAAGAGCATCTCGCTCATGGGCAGCGTGCTCGGCGCGTACGAGGCGCTCGACGCCGGCTGCGACGACGCCGTGTACCAGCGCGACGGCTTCGTCACCGAGGGCGTGGCCACCAACGTCGTGGTGCGTACGGGCGATGCGCTCGTCACGCCCGGCGTCGAGGGCGGGCGTCTGCTCGGGGGCGTCACCCGGCGGGTGCTGCTCGCGGCCGACCCCTCCATCATCACCCGCCCCGTCTCGGTGGAGGAACTCCATGGCGCCCAAGAGGTGATGCTCGTGGGCACCTCCACCATGGTCGCCGCGGCCACGCACATCGACGGCGCCCCCGTGGGCGACGCGACGCCCGGCGAGGCCGCCCGCGGGCTGCTCCGCGCGTTGGTCGCGGCGGTGCGCCGCGACATCGCCGCGGCGGGCGCGCCCGTACACTCTGAGACATGACCGTGACGACCATCCATCTGCTCTCGATCAACGTCGGCAACACCCGCACCGCCTACGCCCTGCACCGCGGGTTCTCCGACATCGACCGCGGCCCCATGCGCGCCGTCGTCAACACCGACGAGAAAGAGCTCATCGACGCCCTCCTCGCCGCCGCCCGCGGCATGGACGGCGCCGACAAGGCGATCGTTGTCATCGCCTCCGTCAACGAGCCCGTCGCGACGCTCATCGACAGCGCCCTGCGGGGCGGCGGCCCGTGGGACATCGCCCGCATCGGGCGCGACGTGCCCATCCCCGTCCGCCACGCCCTCGACGAACAGGGCGCGAGAACGGTCGGGCAGGACCGGCTGCTCAACGCCCTCGGCGCGTACGACGTCGCGCGGCAGGCGTGCGTCGTCGTCGACGCCGGCAGCGCCGTGACCGTGGATTTCGTCGACGGCGAGGGCGTCTTCCAGGGCGGCGCCATCGCACCGGGGGCGCGCATGATGCTCCGCGCCATGCACAACGATGCGCCCGCGCTGCCCGATGTAGGCCTCGTCATCCCCGACGGCGCCCGGCCCGACGAGCCGGCGCAGCCCTTCGGCAAGAACACGCCGCAGGCCATGCTCAACGGCGTCTACTTCGGCATCCGCGGCATGGTGCGCATGCTCGCCGAGCGCTACGCCGAGGCCTACGACGCCTACCCGCAGATCATCGCCACCGGCGGCGACGCGGAGATGCTCTTCGAGAGCGACGAACTTATCGAGACCATCGTCCCCGATCTCACCCACCGCGGCATGGGCATCGCCTGCCGCGAGGCGCTCACCGGCGCCGACGAAGATTGACACGACCTCGAATCGCGGGAGGCCACACATGTCAACGCAGAGTCCGGAGTCGAACACGGTGCGCAGCGCGTCGTTCCCGCCCGAGATGATCATCGCGGGCGCGATGCTGCTGGGGCTGGTGATGTTCACCGTCATCGCCGCGGGCGTGGCGCTCGCCGGCGCATCGCCCGGCGTCGCGCCCAGCGCCCAGGGCGGGCCGGGCGCCGACCGCATCCTCGGCGGCGTGGCGCTGGCGATGATGCTCACTACGACGCCCGTCGCCTACGTGATCCGGCGCAGGATCCTCGCCCGCGCCGCCGCCGAAGACCCACAGGCGCGGATGATGGCCGTCGTCATCCCGATCTCGATTGTCGAGTCGTACGGCCTGCTCGGGGCCGTCGTCGTGCTCATCAGCGGCGAAATCGTGCCCTACATCGTGATCCCCGCCGTCGCGATCGCCGCCATGGCGGCGCTGTTGCCGCGGCGCAGCGCCGGCGCGGGCGGATCGTCAGAATCGTTCGGTCCGCCAGAGCGCTGGTCGTGACGAACGCCGGCGTTTGCTTCGAGATCGCCACGGCGCAGCGCGGGAGCGGCGCGGGCGCCACGGCGCCCGGCGGCGCGATCGGGGTCGTGCACGTCTGTGCGCCGGGGGCCGCGGCGCTCGACGCGGCGTTGGGAGCGATCGGCGTGGAGCCCGTCGCCGAGGGCGCAGCGCGCGTCCGCCGCATCGCCGACATCGACGACGGCCTCGTCGCGCGGTGGGGGCCGACGAGCGCCACGCTCATGCCGCACAACGCGCCCGCGGTGCTCGCGCGCATCGAATCGGCGCTCCGCGCCGCCGGCGCCGCCCCGGCGCCGGGCCTCTCGCCCGCGGCCGGCGACGAGTTCGAGGCGCACACACTCGCCGCGCTCGCCCGCGCCCGCAGCCCACGCGCGATCGACATGCTGCTGGCGCAGCCCGACCGGTGGCGCGAATGGGCCAGCCTGCGCCCCGACCAGCGTCCGGACGCGGCCCAGACGCTGCGCATCTCGGCGCGCCTTGACCGCCTCATCGACCCGCCCACCGTCGTCGCCCTCGGCGCCACCAACATCGGCAAGAGCACGCTGCTCAACGCGCTGGCGCGCGAGGCGCTGGCCATCGTCGCCGACGAGCCGGGCGTCACCCGCGACCACGTCGGCGCACTCGTCGACCTCGACGGCCTCCTCGTGCGCTGGGTGGACACCCCCGGCCTCCGACCGGGCGCGGCGGACGCGGAGCGCGAGGCCGTCGCCCTCGCCCTCGACGCCGCCCGGGGCGCCGACCTGCTCGTGCTCTGCGCCGACCCCGGCGAGCCGTTCCCGGATCAGATTTCCTCAGCAATCAGCGGCGTGGGCTCGATCCGGGTCGGGCTGCGCGCCGACACCGGCGAAACTCCCGGCGCCGAAGCGCACGTCTGCGCCCTGCTCCCCGACGATGTGCGCCGCCTCGCCGGCACGCTCCGCCGGCGCCTGCTCAGCGACGACGACCTCGCGTGGGGGGGGCCGTGGGCGTTCTGCGACGCCCTCCGAGATCGAATCTCGCACGCCGACGCCTGACAAGCCCGTCATCCGGGCCCGTCATCCGGGCCCATCATGCGGGCTTTGCGGCGAGCGGAGTGGGGCCCTAACATGCCCGGTTCGACCCGTGCGGCTCGTGCCGCCCGGGATTCACGCCGCATTCCCAGCCCAGCGGAGCGTTATGGACGATCGTCAGGGTCAGATCACTGAAGGCGCCGGTCTCCAAGAGTCGCGTCTCAACACCGACTTCATCGACTGGCTGCAACGCTGGGGCACGCCCATCCTGCTGATTGTGTGCGTCATCGCCATCGCCTACTCCGGGCGCACGTGGTGGCAGCGCTCGCAGACCGCCAAGTTCGACGAGGCGCACGTGCAGCTCAACGCGGCCATGATCGCCGGCAGCCCCGACGGCCTGCTGCGCGTCGCCCGCGAGCACCGCTCGACCGGCGCCGTCGCCGCGATGGCCACGCTCGCCGCCGCGGACGCGTTCCTGAAAACCTCCGTCACCGGCGTCGTGCCCGGCGGCGATCCCACCAGTGAGAACGATCGCCTCAACGACGACGAGATCCGGGCCAACCTCGAGCGCGCCCGAGACCTCTACCAGGAGGTCATCGCCGCCATCGGCTCCGACAAGCGCAAGGTCCTGCACGCGCTGCAGGCGCGCATGGGCGTCGCCGCGGCCCTGATCGGCCTGCGCGATATCGAGGGCGCGAACCGCACGCTCACCGAGACCGCGCGCATCGCCCGCGAGGCGGGCTTCCCCGGATTCGCCGACTCCGCCGAGGCCCGCATGGAGCTCCTCCGCGACATCCGCTTCAACGACGTGCTGCCCGACGAGAACGACGTGCAGATCTCGGCCCGCCCGGTCGAGGGCCCGAGCATGAGCGATATCGAAGCGCTCCTGCAGCAGCGCGGCACGGACGTCTTCGGCCCCGCCGAGCCCGAGCCGCAGGGCGTGATCATCGAGGAATTCGACATCCCCACGGGCCCGCTCGACGACGGGCGATGAGCCGCGACGAGTCCCCGCCGCGCGATCCCGGGCCCACAACGCCCCGCGCGCCCGCGGCGGATCACCCGCACACCGAAGCCTTGGCCGAGGCCCTCGCCCTCGACGACGATGCCTCGCTCATCCTCCCCGGGGGGAAGGTCGATCCCGACGCCGTCCGCGCCGCCGCCGACGACGATGCGCCCTGCCGCGTCGTGTTCACGCTCTCGCGCGACCTCAAGAAGCGGCTCGACCGCTACCTGACCGACCGCATCCCCTTCATGAGCCGCAGCCAGTTGCAGCGCCTCATCGCCAACGAGGCGGTGACCGTGAACGGGCGCACGCCCAAGGCGTCCACCACGCTGCGGCAGGGCGACGTCGTCGAGGTGATCGTCCCGCCGCCGCCGCCGAGCGGCGTGCGCCCCGAGCGCATCCCGCTGGAGATCGTGTACGAGGACGAAGAGCTCATCGTCCTCAACAAGCAGCCGGACATCATCGTCCACCCCGCCCGCAGCCACCTCGCGGGCACGATGATCAACGCCCTCGCGTGGCACTTCCAGAACGCCTCCGCGACCGGCGGCTCACTCTCGAACGTCGGCGACGAGTTCGCCCGCCCCGGCGTCGTGCACCGCCTCGACCGGCACACCACCGGCGTGATCGTTTTCGCCAAGCAGGACGAGGCCCACTGGAAACTCGGGCGCCAGTTCGAGCACCGGCAGGTGGACAAGCGTTACCTCGCGCTCGTGCACGGCGAGATGGAGACGCTCGCCGACGTCATCGACCTGCCCATCGGCCCGCACCCCAGCAAAGAGAAGGGGATGCGCGAGAAGTACGTCGTCCGCCACGACGAGCAGGGCAAGAACGCCGTCACCATTTACCGCGTGCGCGAGCGCTACCAGGGCTACACCCTCGTTGAACTCGAGCTCAAGACCGGACGAACGCACCAGATCCGCGTCCACCTCAGCCACCTCGGCTACCCCATCGTCGGCGACGACATGTACGGCGGCCGCGC
This sequence comes from Phycisphaerales bacterium, assembly GCA_007693765.1. GTDB lineage: Bacteria > Planctomycetota > Phycisphaerae > Phycisphaerales > UBA1924 > RECZ01. The sequence goes on from RECZ01000080.1 coordinate 46,154, forward strand.
CCGCACTGTGGCCGACGTCGTGCCCGACGCCGCGGCCCGCGCCCGCTGGGGCGCGGACGACGACGTGGTCATGGGGCGTCAGGCCCTCCACGCCGCGGTGCTGGGCTTCCGCAAACCGGCCACGGGCGAGCCCATGACCTTCACGGCGCCCCTCCCGATGGACATGGCCCGCCTTGTCGCCATACTGCGTGCGCACCGGGCGCTCGATCTGAGCGTCGGTGTCGCCGGCGCCACGGTGGACCTCGACCGCTGCGCGCCGCGTACACAACCAGACTCAGACGGAGACACCGCATGACCACGCCGACCACGCCAAACACGACCGCACGTCTCATCCCCGCCCTCATGCTGGGCGGGGCGGCGCTGCTGCTCACCGCCTGCAACAGCGCCGAACGCGCCCCTGCGAGCGGCGCCGCCGCGTGGCAGGGCCCGCCTCGCGTCACCGGCTCGGCCATCGTCGCCCTTAGCGACGCCGACCTGCGCTCCGGCGCCTTCTACGACGGGCGTCTCTTCGGCGACGACCACGACGCCGAGCGCGCCGCCGACGCCCTCACGCTCGTCCGCTTCCCGCTTCCCGACCCGACCGACCGCAGCGCCATGGCGGATGTCGCCCAGATCGGCGTCACCAACAGCGTGCTCGGACCGCCCCGCGCCGCCGCGATGGATGCGCGCGGGCGCTTCGTGCTGGTGCTCGAGACCCGTGGCTCCGCCGGCCCCGACGCATACACCATGGGCGATCTGCCCCCGGGCGGCACGCTCACCCTCGTCGACACCACCAGCCCCTTCGAGGGCGGGACGGACCCGCTCGAGCGTGGCCTGCGCATTCGTGCCGCGATCGACGTCGGCCCGGGCACGTCCAGCGTGGCGCTGCACCCGGAGGGCGCCGTCGCCGCGATCGCCGGGCCGGGTTCGCTCGAGACGCTCTTCGTGCGCATCACCGACACCGGGATCGAGCCCGTCGGGCGCTACCGTCTCGCCGGCCTCCCCCGCGGCGACCTCGCCAAGCCAGCGACGATCGCCTTCGATCCCACGGGCCGTCGCCTCGCCGTCACCGCGCTGGGCGCCGACATGGTCTCGTTTTACGAGTTCCACGACGACGGCGTGACGATCCAACTCCGCCCATGGGGCGCGCCCCTCTTCGTGGGCAACTTTCCCTACACCGGCGAGTGGACGCCCGATGGGCGGCACTTCATCACCAGCGATCTCCGCTGGGGCGACCACGACGCCCCCAACATCATCGGCGCCCCCGATGGCCGCCTGAGCATCGTGCGCGTCTCGGGTGACAGCGGCGAGGACGCCGTACACGAGCGCGTGGCCATCGTCGACGTCGGCGTCAGTCCCGAGGGCCTCGTCGTGCACCCCGCGGGCGACCTCATCGTGACCGGCAACATCGGCAGGTCGTTCTTCCCCGAGGATCACCCCGACCGCACCGACGGCGGCTCCCTCACGCTCGTCTCGCTCGACCGCTCCAGCGGGCGCGCGGAGGTCATCGGCGAGTACCCAACGGGCGTGGCGCCGCAGGGCCTCGCGTTCGATGTGACGGGCGACCACCTGCTGGTCACGGACTTCGATTCCGGCGACGTGCAGGTCTGGCGCGTCCGGCGCGGGCGCGACACCGCGCTCGTCTTCACCGGCATGGTCGTGCACGTCGGCGAGGGAGCGCACTGGGTGAACGTGCTGCCCTGAGCGGGCGCACGCCGATTCACGCGGCGCCGGCGTCGTACGCGTCGTAGGCGATCTCGCGGGCCATCAGGTCGCGGTAGCTCAGCGAGACGGGCTCGCCCAGCGCCGGGCCGAGCAGGTCGCGCACCGAACGCAGCGCCTCGGCCGCGCCGGGCACGCGCGTGCGCACGCCCACGGGCGATTCGATCTCCGCGAACAGGCCCAGCGACGACACGTCGTCGAGGTTGATGCGCACGCCGCGCCACAGCCACGTCGTGCGCCGCTTCCGCACCGCGAGCTGCACCCGCAGCCCGTGCACGCCGAACCGCGACCGGGCGGCGGCCTCCGAGTACACGTGCACGCTGCACAGCCGCGGCGAGACGCGCCGCTGCCGGGTGTAGAACAACCACTCCGTCGCCCCGCCCACGCTCACCCGGCGCAGCAGGTGGGCGTCGGGCACGCGGAAGTGCGTGTCGTTCTGCGCGACCGAGGCGACGAGCAGCATCCCCGCGCGCATGCACGCGGCGTGGGCGAGGTTGGGGTCTCGCAGTTCGTGTTTGACGTCGACGATGCGCATGGCTCACCCAAGAGTGCCGCGGCGGGGGCGACGGTCAAGGGCCGAAAACGACGCGGTGCGATGGTCCGAGAGATGCCTAGGGCCGGGCGCCCTGCGGGAGACCCGCCAGCAGCCGGGCCTCATCCCAGACCTCGATCCCCAACGCCCGGGCCTTGTCGAGCTTGGAGCCGGCGCTCTCGCCGGCGATGACGAGGTCCGTCTTCGCGGAGACGGAGCCGGTGACCTTGGCGCCGAGGGATTCGAGCAGTTCCTTGAGCGACTCCCGCTCGAACGATTCGAGCGTGCCGGTGAGCACCACCTTTTTGCCCGCGAACGGAGAGTCCGGCGCGGCGGCGCGTTCGCCGTCGCCGATGTAGTCGCGCGATGTGAGGTCGACACCGACGCTGCGCAGTTCCTTGAACGTGCGCTGCGCCGCGGGGCTGTGCAGGTAGGCGTGGAAGATCGGCGCCGTCTCACGACCGAGGCCGGTCTCGAGGGCGTGCTCGTCGATGTTGTGCGCTTTGCGCTCGGCGGCGGTGAGGGCCTTGGGGCGGAGTTCGGGCTCGCTCGCCTGCATGAGATGATCGATGTCGCGGTACTTCCGCGCCAGGAGCTTGGCGGTGGCCGTGCCGACGTGGCGCACGCCGAGCGCGCCGAGCACCCGGGCGAGGCCACGGCTCTTGGCCTGCTGCACGCCTTCGAGCAGATTGTCGACCTTCTTCTCGCCCATGCGGTCGAGGGCGAGCAGCGCATCGCGGTGATTTTGCAGGCGGAAGACGTCGGCGAAGTGGCCGAGGGGGATGTCCGACTCCTCGCGGATCTGATCGATCGTCTTCTCGCCCAGCCCGTCGATGTCCATTTGTGCGCGACCGGCGAACCAGATGAGCTTCTCGCGGATCTGCGCCGGGCATTCGGGGTTCACGCAGCGGCGCGCCGTCTCGCGTCCCGTCTCGAGTTCGATCTCCACCGGCCCCTCGCAGATCGGGCACGATTCCGGCGGCTTGATCTTCCGCGCGCTCTTCGGGCGCTCCTCCAGCACCGGCCCGATCACCTGCGGGATGATCTCTCCCGCCTTTTCAACGATGACCGTGTCGCCCGTCCGAATGTCGCGCTCGGCGATCAGGCCGAAGTTGTGCAGGCTGGCGTGCCGCACCGTGGTGCCGGCGATCAGCACCGGCTCCATCACCGCACGCGGCGTGATCTTGCCGGTCTTGCCCACCTGGAAGTCGACGCGCAGGAGTTTCGTGGTCTTGCGCTCCGCCGGGTACTTGTAGGCGATGCACCAGCGGGGCGACTTGCTGGTGTAGCCGAGCGTGCGCTGCTGGGCGAAATCGTCCACGCGCACCACCACGCCGTCGACCATGAAGGGCAACTCCGCGCGGGCGCGGTCGAAGCGCTCGATGTACGCGATCACCTCCTCCACGCTCGAGCACAGCGACCACGACCCACCCACCGGGGCGCCGAAGCGTGGCAGCGTCTCGAGAACCTGCGAGTAACGCACGAACGCGTCCGCTGGCTCGACGGCGCCAAGCCCGTGCGCCACGAACCCCAGCCGACGCGGCGCCACCTTGCGCGGGTCCAACTGCTTGAGCGTGCCGGCGCAGGCGTTGCGCGGGTTCATGAAGGGTTCGAGGTCGTCCGCCTCGCGCTCGCGGTTGATGCGCTCGAACTCCGCGTTGGGGATGAACGCCTCGCCGCGGATCTCCAGCACCCGCGGCGGGTCGCCCTCGAGCCGCAGCGGGACGGCGCGGATGGTCCGGGCGTTCTCGGTCACATCGTCGCCACGCACGCCGTCGCCGCGGGTCAGCACGCGGACGAGCGCGCCCTGCTCGTAGCGGAGCGAGAGGGCCACGCCGTCGATCTTGGGGTCGCACACGAAGGCGACGCCGGGTGCGTCGTCGGGGGCGTGCCCGTCGTTGTCTCCGAAGAGGGACTCCGCTTGGGCGTTCTTGGCGCGTTTGGCCTTTGGGCCGGGCTTCGGCGTCGCGTTCGGGGCGTCTTTCGACAGCGCCTTGAGCACCCGCTCGGCCCACGCCCGCACCTCGGCCTCGTTGTAGGTGTTGTCGATGCTGAGCATCGGCAGGGAGTGGGCGACGGTCTCGAACCCCTCGATGGGCTCGCCCCCGACGCGGCGCGTGGGGCTGGCGGGGTCATCGAGCTCGGGGTGCGCGGCCTCCAGCTCGGCGAGCCGGGCGAGCTTCTCGTCGAACTCGCGGTCGGTCATCGACGGGCGCGCATCGACGTAATAGGCCCGGTTGGCCTCGTGGAGTTCCCGACGCAGGCGCTCGATCTGCTGCTTGGCGCTCACCCCGGTATGGTACCGGGCATGACGGCGCGACTGATCGACGGCAAGGCACTGGCGGCCCGGCACCGGGAGGAGACGGCCCAGCGCGCCCACGCCCTGCGCGACCGCGGGCGCCCCGCCCGGCTCGACGCCGTGATCGTCTCCGACGTCGACAGCGCCGCCGGCGTGTACGCGCAGAACCAGGGGCGGACGTGCGCCGACCTCGGGATCGAGTACGTCCTGCACACTCTCGACCCGAAGTCGCGTTTCGACGACATCGCCGGGCGCGTGCTCCTGCTCAACACCGACGACGATGTCACGGGCGTGATGGTCCACCTGCCCATGCCCGAGGGTGTACAGGCCTACCGCGTGCAGCGCCTCATCGACCCCGAGAAGGACGTCGAGGGCGTGAACCCGGCCAACATCGGCAACATCGTCTACGGGCGGTCGTCGCTCGTGCCCTGCACGGCCCTCGCCACGCTGAAGATGGTCGAGTCCACCGGCGTCACGCTCAAGGGCGCCCGCTGCGTGGTGGTGGGCGCTTCGGACCTCGTCGGCAAGCCCATCGCCGTGCTGCTGATGCGCCACGAGGCGACGGTGATCTCGTGCAACAAGTTCACCCGCGAGATCGCCGAACTCACACGCACCGCCGACGTGCTCGTCGCCGCGGCGGGCGTGCCGGGGCTCATCACGAAGGACATGGTCAAACCTGGGGCGGTGGTGGTGGATGTGGGCACGACGCGCGTGCCCGACGCCTCGGGCCGCACACGCACGGTGGGGGATGTCGCGTTCGACGAGGTAAAACAGGTCGCCGGGTGGCTCAGCCCCGTTCCCGGCGGCGTCGGCCCGATGACCGTCGCCATGCTGCTGCGAAACGTGGTGGACGCCGCGGAGCGTTGACTCCCTCACTCCCACAGGCTTGAATACCCGCATAGAACCCAACCCGCGCCCGTCTCACCGAGGGCGCCCCGCGGACCAACACGGATCGGAGCAGGCATGATCACCCAACTGGCGCTGAGTTTCCCCCACGGCATGGAGTGGATCGTCATCGGCGTCATCGCGCTGCTGCTCTTTGGCAAGCGCCTGCCCGAGGTCGCCCGCAGCGTGGGTCGGGGCATCGTCGAGTTCAAGAAGGGCGTGAAGGGCATCGAGGACGAGATCGACGGCATGTCCGACGAGCCGCCCCGCAAGCTCGAGAGCGACCAGCGCACCGTCTCGCAGGAACAGCGCGCCCCCGCCCGCGAAGAGCCTCGCCCCGACGCCACCTGAGCCGGCGCCACGCCACCGGAATCAACCCTGAAACTCGACGCGACCATGAGCGCGCGTCGCGATGCCCGCTGCGCGTGTTCAGCCGTCGCGCAGCATCGCGTCGAGAGCATCGGCGTTGTCGGCGAGGATGAGCGCCACGAGCGGGTCGTCGAGGTCGGCGCCGATCTCGGCGTTGTGCAGCAGCGTCTGGGCGTAGAGGCTGGCGTCGTGGTTGTCCTCGCGTCGCCAGAGGTCGAGGAAGACGCAGATCGCCCAGGGGCGGTTTGTGGCGTTGTCGGGCTGCATGTGCTCGAGCATCCACGTTGCGCTGAGATCGAGCCGGCGGAGGCGCTCCGGGTCGCCGGAGCGCCGGGCGAGCCACCACAGGGCGTGCATCGCGGAGAGTTCGGTCTCCGTCCAGACCTCGACGCCGCGCATCCCGACGGGGTCGGAGAGGGGGGCCGGGGCGTCTGCGCGTTCCGGCGCGAGCAGGGGGGGAATAGGTCCCTCGGGGCTGGTGAGGGCGAGCCAGAGGGCGTCGTCGAGGGAATGCGGCGGCGCGATGTGCGAAGGGACGGGCGTGGTGGGGGCGCTGGAGGGGGACGCCCCGGCAGGGCGCCCAACGGTGTCGCGCCAGGTCCCGAAACCGCGGGCGACGCCCCGAGGCGGGGGGCGCCCCTGCGTCAGGGCGAGCCGCTCCTCGGCGCGTCGACGCAGCGTGCGGGCCCAGGATGCGAGGTCGTGCTGCACGGAGAACGATTGTTCGCCGCCCGATGAGAAAAATCACTCTGGACCCCGCCCGTTGCGCGCTTATATTCAACACATGCTCGACGCCCGTCGCACACGCTCGACTCGGCTGACCGCGAGGCTCTGCCTCGCGTGCGGCTACCGCGGGCGAGAGCTCCAGGGCGAGGAGGGCGAGCTGACCATCCGCTGCCCGGTGTGCGGCGAAGACCTCTACTCCCGACGCGCGCGCAGCTACGCGGAGATGGAGGGCATCGAGGTCGCGCCGGACACCCCGACGAGCGACCCGTCCGCGCCGATCGATTCCGACTTCGACCCGATGAACGACCCACGTCCGACCGGCTCGGCGGCGGTCGCGATCAGCGCATCGCTGCGCAGCCCCAAGGGGCGTGCGGCTGTGCGCATTCTCGCAGCGATGTTGGTGAGCGCGCTGCTGGTTGGCGTCGGCGTAGCGGTGGTGCTCGCGTTCGGGCTGTCGTTCTGAGCCGCGAGCGGGGCTCGGGTATGCTCCCCATCACAGCGCGACCGTAGAAACGTCGCTGGGAGGACCTATGCCCGCAGAGCGAGTTCTTGAGTACTTGTCCGCGAACGAGCCCGCAGCGCTGGAGCGCATGATCGCGTGGCTGCGCATCCCCAGCGTCAGCACCGACCCCGCCTTCCGCGACGAGACGCGTCGCGCCGCGCAGTGGGCGTGCGAGCAACTCACCGCCGCGGGCCTCGACGGCGTGCTGCACGAGACGGGCACGAAGGAGAAGCCCGGCCACCCCATCGTCTGGGCGCACCACCCCGGCCCCAAGGACTACAAGGGCCCGCACGTCCTCTTCTACGGCCACTACGACGTGCAGCCGCCCGACCCGCTCGAACTCTGGGAGAGCCCGCCCTTCGAGCCCGTCGTGAAGCCCGCGATCCCCGGCGGCTCCGGCGAGCGCATCGTCGCCCGCGGCGCCGTGGACGACAAGGGGCAGGTGACGTGCTTCCTCGAAGCCCTGCGCGCGTGGAAGGAAACAACGGGCGACATCCCCATCAAGCTCTCGGTGCTCATCGAGGGCGAGGAGGAATCGGGCAGCGCCAATCTCGAGGCCTACCTCGCCGCCAACAAGGACACCCTCTCGCGCGCGCACGTCTGCGTCATCAGCGACACCGGCATGCCCTCGCCCACGCAGCCCGCGATCACCTACGGCGTGCGCGGCCTCGCCTACACCGAGGTCATCCTGCACGGCCCTGATCAAGACCTGCACTCGGGCCTCTGGGGCGGGCGCGCGCCCAACCCGATCAACGAACTCACCCGCGTGCTCGCGCAATTGCACGACAAGGACCGCCGCGTCACCCTCCCGGGCTTCTACGACAGCGTGCAGGAGCCGACCGGCGAGGAGCGGGCGGCGTGGAAGAACCTCGGCTTCAACGCCGCGGCGTCGCTGAAGTCCATCGGACTCGGCCCCGAGGCGGACATCGGCGAGACGGGCTGGACGGCGCTGGAGCGTGAATGGGCGCGCCCGACGTGCGACATCAACGGCATCTGGGGCGGGTACCAGGGCGCGGGCGCCAAGACGGTCATCGCCTCCAAGGCCAGCGCCAAGGTGAGTTTCCGGCTCGTGGCGGATCAGGACCCGCACGCCGTGGCCCGGTCGTTCCAGGCGTGGCTGCATGAGCGGACCCCTCCCGGGTGCCGCTGGGAGTTCCACGACCACGGCGGCGGCCCCCCCGCGACGGTCGCCACGGACTCCGCCCACCTGCGCGGCGCCCGCAAGGCGCTGCAGACGGCGGCGGACGTCGCGCCCGTGCTCATAAAGAGCGGCGGGTCGATCCCCGTCGTGGGCATGATGCGTTCGATGCTCGGGCTCGACACCATCCTGATGGGCTTCGGCCTCGAGGACGACCGCGTCCACTCCCCAAACGAGAAGTTCGAGTTGGCGTGCTGGCGCCTGGGCATGCGCGCCCACGCCATGCTGATCGACGAGTTCTCGCGGTTCACCTCGCCCGACGCGTGAGGGCCACGCTTTACGCCGCGCGAGCGGCGGGGGCGTCGGCGATCGCGGGGCTCTCCGCGTCCTGCTCTGTCGCCCCTGTCAAGCCAGGAATCTCGTCTTCCTTGATGACATCGACGATCTGGTCGCTCTGCAGGTGCGGGGCCGCGGCTGCCATCTCCATCCGCTGCGCATGCAGTTGGGCAAGGCGTTCGTCGTACTCCTGACGGAGGCTCAGCGTGCGGATGCGGAGGATGTGCATCGATTTCTCGTGCCGCGTGCGCGAGGCCAGCGCGTGCAGCGTCGAGACAACGGCGACCGCCCCGATCAAGGCTACCAACGCCCATACGCCAAGTGGGAGTCCGTTCATCGTCATCTGCATCGGCCCCGCATGCCCCGGTCTTGAGCCCGATAGAATCCCGGCGTGAAGCGACGGCTGCTCGTGACGATCGCGGCGGTTCTCCTCGGGGCGTGGCTCCCGGGTCAGGGCGTGCGCGCGCAGGTGGGCCCGCTGTTCGCCGACCCGGTGGACGAGGCGCCCGCTGCGGCCGCCGTGGGCGCCGCCGAGGTCCGTATCGCGGCGGGGGACTTCGGCGTGGGCTCGGTCGTGCGCCCCGGGGACTGGGCGGGCGTGCGGCTCGTCTTGAGCGACCGCTTCGACCGGCCTCGCAACGTCGTGGTGCGGGTCTCGATCCCCGACCCGGACGGCGACACCCTTTGGGTGCAGCGCGAGGTGACGCTCAACCCCGGCGTTGAGCAGAGCGTGTGGCTCTACGCCCGCATGCCGTGGAGCGTCTCGCGCACCACGGCGCTGGAGGCGGCGGTCTACGCCTCCCTCTCTGACGATGCGTCCGACACCGACCCGCTGCGCACCGACGTCGGGCGCCTTCTGGGGGCGACGCGCATCGCGCCCGCGCTCCTCGTGCCCGATGGCTCGGGGATGATCGGCGTCCTCGGGCGGGCGCCGGCGGGGGGGCTGAGCGCCTACGGCCTCACGCCCGATGGCTCGGATTTCTCCGGCGTCGCCAACGAGCTTATTCAGATCATCACCGACATCCGCGCCGATGACCTGCCCGACCGCTGGCAGGGGCTCGCGCCGTTCGCTGCGTTGGTCTGGCTTGAGGGCGCGCCCGGCGCGCTGAACGACCGGCAGGCGGAAGCGCTGCGCGAATGGGTGCGACGGGGTGGGCGACTGATCGTGTCCCTGCCCGCCTTCGGTGAGACGTGGACGAGCCCCCGTGACAACCCCATCCACGACCTGCTGCCCGACGTCCGCGTGGAACGCCGCGAGGGTTTCGATCTGGAGCGTGCCCGCCCGCTGCTGCGGCTCCACGAGGGCGTGCCCCTCCCGCGCCGCGCCGTCGTGCATCGTCTGACGCCCACCGCGGGCGCGCCGCGGGCGGCGAGCGTGCCGCTGCTGGAGGCGCCCGGCCTCGGCGTGGTCGCGGTGCGCCGTCTTGTCGGCGCCGGGGAGTGCACCCTGATCGGGCTCGATCTGGGCGACCCGGACCTCGGCGTTCGCGTCGATGCGCAGGCGTTCTGGCACCGGGTGCTGGGGCAGCGCTTCGACGTGCTCAGTCGCGATCAGATGCGCGAGATGCGCGAAGCGCGTGCGGCGGACTTCCGCATCCGCGATCAGGCGTGGCTCGACACCGACATCGCCGGCGAGATCTCGCGGACGGGCCGCGCTGGCGTGGGCGTCTTGCTGGGGCTGATCGTCTTCGCGTGCTACCTGCTGCTGGCGGGGCCGGTGGGGTTCGCGGCGCTCAAGGCGAAGAAGCGGCAGCGGCACGCGTGGGTGGTGTTCGTCGCGACGGCGGGCGTGTTCACGCTCATCGCCTGGGGGGGCGCCACGACGCTGCGCCCGATGAACGCCGGGGCGCAGCACCTCACGTACGTCGATCACGTCTTCGGGCAGGGCGTGCAGCGGTCGCGCATCTGGTTCGGGGCGTTGCTGCCCACCTACGGCGAGCGCACCGTCTCGATCGGCGATCCGGCGGATGTCGGGCGCGGGTTCAACGCCCTCACGCCTTGGGAAAGCCCCACGGCGGCCGGCGTGACGCGCTTCCCCGACTCCCGCGGCTACGTCTCCGACGCCCGCGCCCCGCACGCGCTGCGCGTGCCGACACGCTCGACCGTCAAGGAGTTTCAGGGCGAGTGGCTCGGCGCGCCCACCTGGCACGCCATGCCGCAGCCGGTGGACGGCGACTTCGGCGTGGAGAACCTCGACGGGCGTCTACGGCTGACGGGGAGGATCGCGCACGAACTCCCCGTGCCGCTGCGCGATGTGACGATCGTGCTGGTGGAGCGCCAGCGCCCGCTGGGCACGACGAGCGCGATCGGCATGGCCCCCACGCCCGCCGTCGCCTACGCGTGGCGCGTGGAGGACATGCTCCCCGCGGTGACGTACGACCTCGGCGAGATCACGCGCGGCGCCCCGTCGCTCGCCGAGACATACTTCGACCGCCTCGCCACCGACGCCGGCGGCCCGCCCACCCTCGACGCTCTCCGACGCGAACTCCGCGACCCGCGGCGAGCACCGGCGCGTCACGAGGCGCTGGCGTGGTTCCCCATGCTCACCCAGCCCGAATTTCTCTCCCGCTCCGGCTTGCCCAAGCGGATGCTCCAGCGCCGCAGTGCGCACACCTACGACCTCGGCCGCTGGTTCACGCAGCCGTGCCTGATTATCGTGGCGCAGATGACCGACGTGCCCACGCCCGTGCCGCTGTACGTGGACGGCGCGCCGATGCCCTCGACGGGTCGCGTCGTGCTGCGGTGGGTCTATCCTCTGGATCCCGCACCCGCGACGGCCCCGCGCTGACGCCACGGAACACCGCACGCATGGCGATGATCGAAACCGTCAACCTGACCAAGCGCTACGGCGATCTCGTGGCGTTGAACAACCTGAACCTGAGCGTGCGCGAGGGCGATTGCTTCGGCTTCATCGGCCCCAACGGCGCCGGCAAAACGACGACGATCAAGATCCTCGCGACGCTGCTCAAGCCCTCCTCCGGGCAGGCGACCATCAACGGGCTGACCGTCGGCTACCAGAACCGCCAGATCCGGCCCTTCATCGGCTACGTGCCCGACTTCATGGGCGCGTACGAGGACATGGTGGTGCTCGAGTACCTCGAGTTCTTCGCCGCGTGCTACGGCATCCACGGCGAGCAGCGCTCCCGCGTCGTGGCGGACGTGCTCGAGCTCACCGACCTCGGCTACAAGGCCAACGCGGAGGTGAACTCGCTCTCGCGCGGCATGCAGCAACGCCTCAGCGTCGCCCGCGTGCTGCTGCACGACCCCGCCGTGCTCCTGATGGACGAGCCCGCCTCCGGCCTCGACCCCCGCGCCCGCATCGAGATGCGCGAACTCCTCAAGGAGCTCAAGCGCATGGGCAAGACGATCATCATCTCCAGCCACATCCTCAAAGAACTGGCCGAGCTGTGCAACGTCGTGGGCGTGATCGAGCGCGGCGAGCTCATCTTTTCCGGCACGGTGCCCGAACTCATGCGTCGCGTGCGCATCGGGCGGGTGCTGCACGTGCGCGTCGCCGAGCGTTCGGGCGACGCGGCCAAGCTACTGCACAAGATCCCCGGCGTGATCCAGGTGGCCGTGGTGGACGCGGAGGCGGGGTCGCAGATCAACCTCGGCCTCGACGAGACGGGCGTGCTGGACGTCGGCGACATCCCCGCCCGCCTCCTCAACGCCGGCTTCCGCATCACCCACATGAGCGAGGAACAGGCGGACCTCGAGACGGCCTTTATGCGGCTCACCAAGGGGCTGGTGCAGTAAGAGCCGGCGCCACCGGGGGGGTGGTTGCGGGTACCATGACCACGTACATCCCCCTACGGACCCCGCGGAGACCTCCCATTATGCGTGCATCGCTCTTCGTCGCCCCGCTCACGCTCGGCGTGTGCATCGTCTGCGCTCCCCTGGCCCTCGCCAATGCCGGCACGGTCACCTACCCCCGGACGGCCACCGTCGACCACGTCGACGAGCTGCACGGCGTCAAGGTGCCCGACCCCTACCGCTGGCTCGAAGAGGACGTGCGCACCTCGCAGCGCGTCGCCGACTGGGTCGCGGCGCAGAACGAGGTCACCTTCGGCTTCCTGCACGACATCCCCGAGCGGGAGGCCATCCAGGACCGCCTCACCACGCTCTGGAATTACGAGCGGTACAGCGCGCCCTCCAAGTCCGGCGGGCGGTACTTCTTCTCGAAGAACGACGGCCTCCAGAACCAGTCCGTGTTCTACGTGCAGGAGACGCTCGACAGCGAGCCCCGCGTGCTGCTCGACCCCAACACCCTCTCGGAGGACGGCACGGTGGCCCTCTCCGGCGCCGCGGTCAGCCCCTGCGGGAAGTGGCTCGCTTACGGCCTCGCCGAGGCGGGATCGGACTGGAACGAGTGGCGCGTCCGCAACATCGACACCCTCGAAGACACCGACGACCACGTGCGCTGGGTGAAGTTCTCCGGCGCATCGTGGACGAAGGACAGCAAGGGCTTCTTCTACAGCCGCTTCGACGAGCCGGGCGAGGGCGAGGCGTTCGTCTCCTCCAACCTCAACCAGAAGCTCTACTACCACCGCCTCGGGACCGACCAATCGCAGGACGTGCTCGTCTACAAGCGCCCCGACAACCCCGAGTGGGGCTTCTCCGGCGGCGTGAGCGAGGACGGCGCGTACCTCGTCATCAGCGTGTGGAAGGCCGGCCCGCAGAACCTGCTGTTCTACAAGCCGCTGGACGAGCCGTACGGCATGCCCATCGAGCTCATCGACGAGTTCGAGGCCAGCTTCTCCTTCCTCGGCAACGACGGCCCGATCTTCTATCTCGTCACCGACCTCGATGCGCCCAAGCGTCGCATCGTCGCCGTCGACACGCGCAGCCCCGAGCGTGAGAACTGGAAGACCATCGTCCCCGAGTCCGACAACGTGCTCCGCGGCGTGAACATCGTCAACAACATGATCGTCGCGTCGTACCTCAAGGACGCGAACACCAACGTCCGCATCTTCGCCCTGCCCGACGGGCGCCACATCCGCGACGTCGAGCTGCCCGGCATCGGCACCGCCGGCGGCTTCGGCGGGCGGCGCGCCGACACCGAGACGTTCTACACCTTCACCTCGTTCACCACGCCCCCGACGATCTACCACTACGACCTCATCACCGGTGAGAGCACCCTCTTCCGCCGTCCCGACGTCGACTTCAACCCCGACGACTACGAGGTGCGGCAGGTCTTCTACTCCTCCAAGGACGGCACGCGCGTGCCCATGTTCATCGCCCACAAGAAGGGCATCACCCTCGACGGCTCCAACCCCACGCTGCTCTACGGCTACGGCGGGTTCAACATCTCGCTCACGCCCTCGTTCAGCGTCGTCAACCTCGCCTGGATGGAAATGGGCGGCGTCTACGCCATGCCCAACATCCGCGGCGGCGGCGAGTACGGGCGCGAGTGGCATCAGGCCGGCACCAAGCTCCAGAAGCAGAACGTCTTCGACGATTTCATCGCCGCCGCCGAGTGGCTCATCGACAACCGCTACACCCGCCCCGACAAGCTGGCGATCTTCGGCGGCTCCAACGGCGGCCTGCTCGTCGGCGCCTGCATGACGCAGCGTCCGGAGTTGTTCGGCGCCGCCATCCCCGCGGTGGGCGTGATGGACATGCTCCGCTTCCACAAGTTCACGATCGGCCGCGCCTGGGTCCACGACTACGGCTCCGCCGACAACGAGGACGAGTTCCACGCCCTCTACGAGTACTCGCCCTACCACGTGCTGCTGCGGCAGAAGGGCCAGGGCATGCAGTACCCGCCCACCCTCATCACCACCGCCGACACCGACGACCGCGTCGTGCCCGGGCACTCCTTCAAGTACGCCGCGGCGTTGCAGGCCGCCCAGGCGGGTCCGGCCCCGGTGCTGATCCGCATCGAGACCAGCGCCGGCCACGGCGCGGGCAAGCCCACATCCAAGGTCATCGAGGAGGCGGCGGACCGCTACGCCTTCCTCGTGCGGACGCTGGGCATGCGCCTCCCCTGACCGGGAGTGCATCGCCCCAACCAATGGGCGTGAACATTCCGTGAACCCCCAAAGCCACCGCATCGGATGCGGTGGCTTTTTCTCTGCCCGTCGCGGGCGCCCCCGGATGCCCCCGTCGGTGAGCGAACGGCGCCCAGCGGGCGGGCCCGTGTCGCCGGCACGCTCCGGATCGGCGCCGGAAGGGGGCCGGGGGGCCTCCGGGCGGGTCCGCGGGGCCCCCAAAGAGCGAGTTTCTTTCTTGACGGGGCCCCGGTCGCCGATACACTTGGCGGTTCGGTGTGCGTCGGGGAGTGATCCCCGGGGCGAGCCCACCGATGGAGTGTGTCCGATGAGCGATTCAGACGACGACGACTCCGACCCGAGATGATCCCGCACGCCGCGACGGCCGGGGCCTCTCGCGGCGGATGATCGTCCAAGACCTACAACCAGCGCGACCCGCGGCCCGAAGTTCGTGGAGGGCCGATCGCGGTCGCTGATCGAACACCGCAGACCACATCCCTCGTCCGCGTGCCGGAGGGGCACGCGAGGGAGTCACCGAACAAGCCCGCCGCGCGGGCGACGCACCTTCAGACCCGAGCCGCCACCATGTCCATGTTCAGCGAGAACCTGTTATTCGTCCGCAACTTCGGCATCTGCGCCCACATCGACGCGGGCAAGACGACCGTCTCCGAGCGCATCTTGTTCTACACGGGCAAGAACTACAAGCTCGGCGAGGTGCACGAGGGCACCGCGACGATGGACTTCCTGCAGGAAGAGCAGGAGCGCGGCATCACCATCCAGTCCGCCGCGACCACGTGCCCGTGGGAGCGCGACGGGCAGATGTACAAGATGAACCTCATCGACACGCCCGGCCACGTCGACTTCACCATCGAGGTGGAGCGTTCGCTCCGCGTGCTCGACGGCGCGGTGGCGGTGTTCGACGGCAAGGAGGGCGTCGAGGCCCAGTCCGAGACGGTGTGGCGCCAGGCGGACCGCTACCGCGTGCCCCGTCTCTGCTTCATCAACAAGATGGACAAGGCCGGCGCCGACTTCGAGTTCTCCTACAACTCGATCCTCAAGCGCCTCGGCGCCAACGCCATCGCCATCCAGTACCCCATCGGGCGGGGCGACCAGCTCGAGGGCATCATCGACCTCATGAAGATGCGGGCGTACTACTTCGACGCCAACGAACTCGGCGCCAAGGTCACCGAGGCGGACATCCCCGACGACCTGAAAGACACCATCGCCGAGTGGCGCCACATGATGGTGGAGAAGATCTCCGAGCTCGACGACGCCCTCATGGAGCGCTACCTCAGCGACGAGGAGATCGACGAGGCCTCCCTCAAGGCCGCTCTCCGCCGGGCGACCATCGCCCGCAAGTGCTACCCGGTGCTCACCGGCGCCGCCCTCAAGAACATCGGCGTGCAGCGCCTGCTCGACGCGGTGGTGGACTACCTGCCCGCCCCGACCGAGGTCGAAGAGGTGCAGGGCGTCGACCCGCGCGACAAGGACGAAAAACTCTCCCGCCCGCACGACTCGGCCGCGCCCTTCTCCGGGCTCGTCTTCAAGGTCGTGACGGACGCCCACGGCGACCTCACCTACGTCCGCCTCTACTCGGGCTCGCTCACCAAGGGGCAGCGCGTGCTCAACCCCGCCAGCGGCCGCCGCGAGGTGTGCAGCCGCATCTTCGAGATGCACGCCCACCAGCGCCAGCCGCTCGACGAGACCAAGGCCGGCAACATCGTCGCCATCGTCGGTCTCAAGGATTCGACCACCGGCGACACGCTCTGCGACCCCGATCACCCCATCCTGCTCGAGCGCATGACGTTCCCCGAGCCGGTCATCTCGATGTCCATCGAGCCCAAGACCGCCGACGACAAGCAGAAGCTCGCCAACGCCCTGGGCGTCATCCGGCGTGAGGACCCCTCCTTCCGCTCCCACTTCGACGACGAGACCGGCCAGACCATCATCGCCGGCATGGGCGAGCTGCACCTCGAGATCATCAAGAACAAGCTCGTCCGCGACATGAAGGTCAACGTCGAGGTCGGCAAGCCCCGCGTCTCCTACCGCGAGAGCATCACGAAGAAGGCCGAGTACATCCGCGGCAAGTTCGTCAAGCAGACGGGCGGACGCGGCCAGTTCGGCGACTGCACCATCAACCTCGAGCCCTTCACCAAGGAGCAGGCCGAGGAAGCGGGTCTCAAGTTCGACAACAACGTCGCCTTCGAGAACAAGGTCGTCGGCGGCTCGATCCCCAAGGAATTCATCCCCAGCGTCGAGTACGGCGTGCGCCAGGCGGCGCTCTCGGGCGTGCTCGCCGGCTACCAGCTCATCAACATCAAGGTCACCCTCGTCGACGGCTCGTACCACCCGGTCGACTCGTCGCAGGTCGCCTTCGAGCAGGCCGGGCGTCTCGCCCTGCACGAGGCCTGCGCCAAGGCCGGCGTCGTGCTGCTCGAGCCCATCATGAAGGTCGTCATCACGGTGCCCGAGGAGTTCTTCGGCAACATCACCGGCGACGTCTCCTCCCGGCGCGGCATGATCGTCGACACCGAGGAGCGCGGGAACGTCCGCCTCCTCACCTCCGAGATCCCGCTCTCTGAGCTCTTCGGCTACACCACCACGCTCCGCTCGATGTCGCAGGGCCGCGCCTCCTCCTCGATGGAGCCGCTCACCTACCGCGAGCTTCCCGGCAACATCGCCAAGGAAGTCGTCGCCGCGATGGCCTGAGCCGACACCGGCGAGGCCCGCATCCCAAGAACCCCCGAGGGGGCCCGTCGCACAAGGCGGGCCCCTTTTCTATCGTGGGGCGATCCACACCAAGAGATTTTTTTTTTATTTTTTTGGGTATCAGCTAGATCTACACCAAGTTCGGCGACAAGGGCGAGTGCATGCTCGGCGACGGCGCCACCGTTCCCAAGACCGGCGTGCGCGTCGGCGCGTACGGCGCGGTGGATGAGGCCAACGCCTGCGTCGGCGTCGCCATGACCGAGTGCCCCGACGACGACCGCTGGAAGCCCATCCGTCAGGCGCTGCTGCTGATCCAGAACGATCTGTTCGACGTCGGCGCCGACCTCTGCACGCCCATCGCCAAGGGCGAAGCGCCGGGCGCCAGGCTCCGCGTCGACCCCGCTCAGACCGCGCGGCTCGAAAAACTTATCGACGCCCACAACGCCGACCTCAAACCGCTGAACTCCTTCGTTCTGCCCGGCGGGACCCGCCTCGCAGCGGCCCTGCACGTCGCCCGAACCGTCGTTCGGCGCGCCGAGCGCGACGCCCTGCGGCTGTGCGAGGCCGAGCCCGACGCAACCAACCGCGACGCGGCGGTATACCTCAACAGACTGAGCGACCTGCTCTTTGTCCTGGCGCGAGTCGCCAACGCGACCGACGGGGGTGACGTGCTCTGGGAGCCCGGCGCGGGGCGTGCCGACCCCACCCCGGACGCGCCGCCCTCCTGATACCCTCTCTCGCGACGGCGAACCACCGATGACCTCCACCTTCACCAGCGAGTTCCGCGAGGAGTACGAGGCAGAGCGCGTGCGCTGGCTGCGCAAGCGATTCCTGTGGTACGCCGGCGTCATCATCGGCTTCGGGGTGATCGTGGTGCTGGCCGCGATGCTCCCGCTCTTCGGCGTGGGGATGCGCATCAGCGGCCTGAGCGACCAGGCGAGCGCGCTGGCGACGAGCGTGATCCGCAACGTCGTGCTGGTGAGCATCTTCTTCAACCTCGTGCTCACCGGGGTGTACGTGTGGGCGTTCGTCCACGTGCGGAGGCAATCACTCTCGCGCGACACGATCCTCCGCCTCGTCTACTGGATGATCGTCGCCACCGGCGTCATGTCGCTCGTCGCGGTGGTGATCTCGCAGGAGCTCTTCGCCGCGGGCATCGAGCGTGTGCACGCGGTGGAGACCGCGTGGCTCGCGGAGCAGGCGGCGGCGGACCCGGAGGCTGTCGCCGCAGAGCCGACGATGCCCGTCGCGCTGCGGTCGCGGTCGGGTGTGGAGCTTGTGATGCAGGGTCTGAACTCGATCCTGTGGACGCACTTCTTCGCCTCGCTATTCCTCCCGTGGACGCCGCGCGAATCGATCAAGCCCATCCTGCCGCTGCTGGCGCTCAACGCGGTGATCACCACGTACTACATGCAGAACCTGTGGGGCATGCTGGTCGTCATCGCGCTCTCGCCGCTCGTCGCGGGGCCGGGTCTGCTGGTGTGCTGGTGGCGCTACGGGCGATTCCGAAACCGCTTCCACTACAACATGCTGCGAGGGCGCTACACCGAGATGAAGCGCGAACTCACCGACGCGCGGCGCATCCACGAGTCGCTCTTCCCCGGTCAGTTGCTCGAAGGCCCCGTCCGCATGACCTACCGCTACGAGCCCATGCGCCAGATCGGCGGCGACTACCTCCACGCCCGCTTCAGCCCCTCCAGCCGCGGCCCCGAGCCCTGCCTCAACCTCGCCATCGTCGACGTCACCGGCCACGGCATCCCCGCCGCGCTCACCGTCAACAGGCTGCACGGCGAGATCGAGCGCCTCTTCGCCGAGAACCCCGACGCCTCACCCGGGTTCATGCTCGAACGGCTCAACCGCTACGTGCACCTCACGCTCGCGACGCACAGCGTGTACGTCACCGCGATCTGCTTCCGCGTGGACCCCAACCCCCACCCCGACCACGCCCGCGGCACGCTCGAATGGGCCTCCGGCGGCCACCCGCCCGCCTTCGTGCGCGCCGTCGACGGCTCCCTCCACCAACTCGACTCCACCGCGTTCGTCCTCGGCGCCTGCCACGGCGACGACTTCCGCCACGACGCCCGCGCCATGGCCTTCGAGCCCGGCGACGTCCTGCTGGCCTACACCGACGGCGCCACCGAGGCCCGCGACCGCGCCGGCAAGATGCTGCGCATCGAGGGCGTGCAGCGCATCGTTGCCGGAGCGCCGATCGAGGGCGAGGGCTCGCTCGCGCAGCGCGTGCTCGACGCCGTCGACCACCACCGCTTCGGCCCGCCCGCGGACGACACGCTCATCGTCGAGATCACGCGCCCGATCCCGGAGAGGCTCGCTCCGCGTCACTCCGCCGCCGCGGCCGCGACGACCGCGCGCTGACCGCCCGTCACGCGTATCCTCGTTGGTGATGACGCCGCCCCTCATGCTCACGACGTGGTCTTTCGGGCCCGTCGGCGCCGACGCCGCCTTCCCCGCGCTGGCGCAGGGCGCCGACGCCCTCGACGCCGTCGTGCACGCCGTCACCGCGATCGAGGACGACCCCGACATCGACTCGGTGGGCGTCGGCGGCCTCCCCGACGCCGGCGGGCGCGTCTCGCTCGACGCCTGCGTGATGACCGACCCCGACCGCGCTGGCGCCGTCGCGTGCCTGCGCCGGCACCCCAACCCCGCCGCCGTGGCCCGTCGCGTGATGGAGCGCACCATCCACGTCATGCTCGTCGGCGACGACGCCGACGACTTCGCCGATGCCCAGGGCTTCGCCCCCCGCGAACTCCTCACCGACGACGCCCGGCGCATCTGGGAAAAGTGGCGCAGCGACCCCGGCGCCATCGACCGCGACAAGTACAAGGGCTGGCTCCCGCCGCGGAACGTCGAGGAACTCAGGGGCGTCGACGTCAGCGCCCGCCGCGCCGACCTCTCGCGCGAGCCGCACCACGACACCGTCGGAGTCCTCGCGCTCGACACCCGCGGCCGCCTCGCCGGCGCCTGCTCCACCAGCGGCATGGCCTTCAAGTCGCCCGGGCGCGTCGGCGACTCGCCCATCATCGGGCAGGGCCTCTACGTCGATCAGACCGCGGGCGCCGCCTGCGCCACGGGCACCGGCGAACTCATCACCGGCGTCAGCGGCTCGTTCCTCATCGTCGAACTGATGCGCCGCGGCGCCGCACCCCTCGACGCCATCCGCGAGACACTCGAACGCATCGCTGCCCGCTTCACACTGCAGGAGGAGCACCAGACCGCCTTCCTAGCCCTCCGCCCCGACGGAGCATGGGCCAGCGCCGCCCTCCGCCCCGGCTTCAAGCACACGATCACCACGGCCGATGGCAGCCTCGTGCAGCCGCCGCACCTCGTGCTCAAACCCTGAACCCCGCCCGGAACCCGCGGCGTGCGGGCCGGGTCTCACCAGCGAACAATGCGTGCAGCAACCGCGGCGCGACGTGCGCCGGGCAGCGCATCACACACAGGAGCAAGCCATGCGGAAAGACACCACATCAAAGATCGGTT
>RECZ01000087.1 GCA_007693765.1 Phycisphaerales bacterium
GCGTGGTCGATTTCCATGACCTCGCGATTGTGCTGGGCCAGTTCGGACAGTCCGGAACTGGGCTGCAGGGCGACCTCAACGGCGACGGCACGGTGGACTTCACCGACCTCTCTCTGGTGCTCTCCAACTTCGGCGCCATGCGGTAGTGAAAGCGGCCTGACTTGAGCGGTCTGACGTGAGTGAGTGGTGACAGCACGGCCGGCGCCGATGCGCGTTCGTTCACGCGCGTCGGCGCAGCGCCATCACGGTGGTGTCGTCGCCGCGGTCGCCGGCTTCGAAGGCGTCGACCGCCGCGGCGATCGCGTCGCAGACGCCGACGGCGTCGAGTGTCTTGCAGTCTCCGAGCAGCGCGAGCAGGCGCTTGTCCATGAACATCTCGCCGCTGGGGCTGCGCGCCTCGGTGACGCCGTCGGTGTAGAAGACGATCGTCTCGCCGGGGGCGATGACGGTCTCGCCCTCCTCGTACGCCTGATCGGGCAGGATGCCCAGCAGGGCGCCGGTGGCGTCGGCGAAGGGCTGCGGCGCAACGCCCGGGCGGACGCGCAGCAGCGGGGGGTGGCCCGCGTTGGCGTAGCGGAAGACGCCCGTGCGCGGCTCGTACCGCGCCAGCACGAGCGTGACGAACATCCCGTTCTCGTTGTCGGGCGCCAGCACGTCGTTGGCCAGTTCGAGGATGCGCCCCGGCGACTCCACGTCCCGCGCGATCTGGCGCAGGATGGTGCGCGTCATCGCCATGTGCAGGGCCGCGGGCGCGCCCTTGCCCGAGACGTCGGCGATGAGCAGCAGCAGCGCATCGCCGACGAACATGAAATCGAAGAAGTCGCCCGCGACCTGCTTCGCGGGCACGTTGACGGCGTGCAGGTCGAACTCGGGGCGGTCGGGGAAGGGGGGGAACGTCCGCGGCAGCATGGAGGTCTGGATCTCCCGCGCCACGCGCAGCTCGCTCTCGAACGCCTCGCGGGCAGCGGTCTCCGTGGTGAGCTGCGCGATGTGGTCGCGGAGTTGTCCGACCATGCTGTTGAACGAGCGGGCCAGGTCCGCGATCTCGTCGTGCGCGCTGGTGGTCTCGGCGCGCGCCTCGAGGTCGCCCGCCGCGAGCCGGCGCACGCCCGTCGCCAGCCGCTCGATGGGGCGGGTGATCCACGTGCTCGCCACCAGCACGATGGCCACCACGGAGACGAGCATGCCCAGCACCAGCAGCGCGTGCCGCGCCATCTGCGCGTGCACCGGCGCCATCACCACGTTCTCGGGCACGGTCGCGCCGAGCGACCACTGCGCCGTCTCGATCGGCGCGTAGACGACGATCATCCGCTCGCCCGTCCGCGGGTCGGTGTAGCCGCCGCGACCGCGCTCGCCGGCGATCATGCGCTTGCCGAGCGCGCTCAGCGCGGGCAGCCCGCTCTCCGCGGCCACCTCGAAGATCGTCGTGGACATCAGCGTGGACTCGGGCGCGCTGGGCCAGGCCAGGAACACGCCGCGGCGGCTGATGATGGCGGGGACCGCCTGATCCTGAATGTTCTGCGCGACCACGTGGGCGCGGAGGGCGTCGAGCCGCACGTCGATCGTCGCCACGCCGCGCAGCGAGCCGTCCGCGGCGAAAAAGGGCGCCGAGAACGTCGTCATCGCCACGTCGCCGGCGCCCTCGTCGAAGTACGGCTCCGTCCAGTGCTTCGCGCCGCTGTCGCGCGGGGCGCTGTACCACTCCCAGTCCCCCGAGGTGTAGTCGTACGCCGCGGCGAGGTTCATCACGCGGATCGCGTCGCCCGGTCGCGCATCGGGGCCGCGGTACGCGTAGGGCGCGAACAGGCTCGCGCCCCCGCCGACCACGCCCGGCTCGAAGGCGATGCAGGCGCCGTAGATCAGTTCGTGCTGCCCCACGTTCGCCCGCACCAGGTCGAAGAGCTCGCGCTCGGTGAGGTCGGTGTGCGTTTCGAGGAAGGCCGCGGCCGAACGCGCGACCTGCGCCAGCGTGGAGAGCTCCCCGTCGTAGGCCGCGGCGTAGCGCTCCGCGACCTGCTCGAGGTACGCCCCCATCCGACCGGCGGCCACGGCCCGCAGGCGCGAGGCGTCGTACGCCAGCGTGCCCCCGACGATGATCAGCAGGGGGACGCCGGTGGCGAAGATGAGTTTCCAGCGGATGCCGATGCGCAAGTTAGTGTGCTCTCCGGCTGTTCGGGGTCTGTGCGAGGAAGTGTACGTGATTCCACGCAAGAGGGCCTGCATCGCCCGTGGGCGCAGAGATTATGAAGAAATCGACGAGTGCAGAAACCAAACGCACATGACATCCAGGCTACATCAGAAGAGAAGAGATTGTTCTTGACTGAGTGAGGCCGATCGGGTATTTCTACAGTGTTCGTAGAGCGCAGCCGGGGATCCGGGGCTCATTAACGTATGACTCTACACCACCGATACAACTGAACACAGGATCCGATTCATGCAAAATCGAGTTCAAAAATTCATCCGCCACTTGGTTTGTATGCACGCGCACACATTAGTATTTCTGGCATGGATCGCCATGGAATCTTCTGCTCTTGGGCAGATTCGACTGACGGCGGCGGATGCGATTCTCGTCGACAGTGATATGGAAGTGATTCGCAAGCCAGTGCCTCAAGCCCAAGGCAACCTCTACGGCGACGGCAGACTGTGGCGTGCATCGGGGTATCCGGACCCAGACGCTCCGGGCGCGATCGATGTTCCGGCGGCGCATCACGGCCTGGTGTCGATCTGGACGTACGCTCAGGAGGACCAGTTCCCGGGGGTTGAGGCCGGGGCCATGTATGTGCAATACATTTTGACCGGTGAAGCCGAGGGGGATCGGTTCGGGGCCACCCTCTCCGCCAGGAGAGACGAGAACGGCGACGTCAACGGCAACGGAGCATCCAACCTTGTCATCGGAGCGCCGAACGCACGGGAAGGGCGGGGGGCGGTGTACGTGTTCTGCGCCATCGCCGGCGAGCACGTGATGGAGTTGGAGGGGGAGTTCCCGGGAGACCACTTCGGATCTTCCGTTCGAATGTTGGGCGATATCACCGGCAATGGCTGCGCGGAATTTCTCGTCGGCGCTCCCGGCCATGATGAAGCAGGCGAGAATTCAGGACGCGTGTACGTGTTCGAGGGGTGCACCGGGCAGATCGTCGCGACGATCGATGGGCCCGCGGCGGGTGCGAGATTCGGCGTCTACGTTTCCGGGTTCGTTGTCGGAGAGGGGCAGGAGGATCCAGATGTGTTTGTCGGCCCCGCGATCAGTTGGTCGATACACGTCAGCAGTGATCCGGAGAACGGCGAAGAGCTGGCGGCAGAATATGTCTATCATGGTGAGTTCGACGAGTTCGATCCGATCGCTCCACATCCTCGAGGAATGGAGGATCAGGCACGAGCGGGCCGGGATTACAGCGAATTGTTCGCTGCGATGGTCCGTTTTCCAGTGGACTTTGACGCCCTTGCTCACGCGCTGTCCTCATTCGATGACAATGGGGTCATGCGGTTCGGCGATAGAGCTGGCGATGTAGATTGCATGGTTTTTCAAGACCCGTGTTTATCTGCTCATTGTGTTCGAATGCGAACAGCTCGCTTGCTTCGAGACCAAGAGTTGAGATTGATTGAGGCGATGAAGGCCATGGCCTCGCGTACGCGCCAGCGGGAATGGGATCGTTGCAACGATAGACATCAGCAGGATTTGGACACTGCAGCGCGAAACTTTGATAATTGTGTAGACGCGGCGGCTGGCACTGGCATTGTTGGCATAGTTTTGTTGTTCTGCCCACCACCTTTGCCATTGAGCGGCGCCGTGTGCTTTGTTGGCGCTACGGTCATGGGAGCCGGATGTCAACCGCAGAGAGAGGCGGACGAAGCCGCGGCTGAGGTGGCGAGGGTGGCCTGCGTTACGGGCGCGAACGCCGCGTATTCTTCACAAATCAGTCAATTAGAGCAACTTGAAGAGGCGGCGAACGCCGCGTTCGATCGAGAAGAATGTCTCGCGGACAGGGAACTCCGTGATTGCATAAGGCGCCAAAACCCCGACCATGGTGATGGACTTGAAATTATAGGCCCGCCCGATGAGCCTGAGATTTTGGATGAGAATCCTTGTCCATGACCTAGGAGTCGGCAACGCGTCGTCTTTCAGGTTGTCCTGAAAAGGTTGCCGGCTCGCGTGCGAATGCATCGGGTGCGATTTACAGGGTCGTAGGCTGTCGTAACCTCTTGCGTGATGAATCCTGTCGGTGAATCCTGTTCGTGTTCCGGCTATCATCCCCCAGTGCATGCCGACGCGCCGCAGTTCTCGCCCACCCGTTTTCCCATCCGCGCTCTGCCCGACCTGCTGGTCAATCAGATCGCGGCCGGCGAGGTCATCGAGCGCCCGGCCAGCGTCGTCAAGGAACTCGTCGACAACGCCATCGACGCCGGCGCTTCACGCATCGTCGTCGAACTCGAACGCGGCGGGGTCGAACTCGTCCGCGTCAGCGACGACGGCGCCGGCGTGCCCCCCGAAGACGCCCGCCTCATGGTCGCGCCACACGCCACCAGCAAGCTCCGCAGCGCCGAAGACCTCGACGCCATCGCCACCATGGGCTTCCGCGGCGAGGCCCTCGCCTCCATCGTCTCCGTCGCCCGCGTCTCCATCCGCTCCCGCCCCCGCCCCCACCCCCGCCCCCGGAATGGGTCAACCCCCGACGCTGACGCCGACGCTGACACACGCGACGCCGACGCCGTCGGCGCGTGGCGCCTCGACGCCGAGGGCGATTCGATCGGCGATGTCCGCCCCGAGTCCGGCCCCTACGGCACCAGCGTCAGCGTCCGCAATCTCTTCTTCAACACGCCCGCGCGGCGGAAGTTTCTCCGCACCATCCCCACCGAGCAGACGCACTGCCTCGCCATCGTGCGCGACCTCTCGATGTCGCACCCGGCCATCGGCTTCCGCGCCGAGTGCGACGGGCGCGTGATGTTCGACTACCCGCCCGAGTCCTCCCCCCGCGCTCGCATGCTCGACGTCATGGGGCGCGAGCTCGAGTCGCAACTGCTCGAAGCCAGCGCCGACGAGAGCGACGGCGAACGCGGCGTCTCCCTCTGGGGCCTCGTCGGCCTCCCCAGCCTCGCCCGCGCCACCAACAAGTCGCTCCGCGTCTTCCTCAACGGACGCCCCATCCGCGACAAGACCGTGCAGCACGCGATCAAGGAGGCGTACCGCGGCCTCATCGAGCCGGGACGCTTCCCCGCCGCGGCCCTGCTGCTCGAGACGCCCCCGGGCGCGGTGGATGTGAACGTCCACCCCACCAAGGCCGAGGTCCGCTTCCGCGACGGCAGCCTCGTGCACAGCGTCGTCCTCCGGGCCGTGCGCGAGGCGCTGGCCGGCGCCGACCTCACGCCCGCGTACGGCGCCCAGTGGAAATTCGGCGCCCCCGGTACCCCCGGAACCCCCGGAGCCTCAGCCGCGGCCCACGGCGCCCCGAGCCCCGGCGCGGAGGAGGTGTTGCCCGGCCCGGCGCAGCACAGCGCGCCCGGCGCCGTCAGCACCAACCCGGACGCGG
This sequence comes from Phycisphaerales bacterium, assembly GCA_007693765.1. Lineage (GTDB taxonomy): Bacteria > Planctomycetota > Phycisphaerae > Phycisphaerales > UBA1924 > RECZ01. The sequence goes on from RECZ01000087.1 coordinate 5,526, forward strand.
CCAAGCACTTCGTCGACGCCTTCGCCCGCCCAACGCCGGCCCACAGCCCCGGCCGCTTCGACTACGACGCCCTCCGCGACGCCGTGGCCCGCGAGCGCGGCGACCACGCCCACGACGCAACCCCGCCGCACGACGCGAACCGTCACGACTACGCCATGCCCGCGCCGCGCCCGGCGAGCCGCGTGATGCAGGTGCACAACTCATTCCTCGTCACGCAGGACGAGCAGGGCCTGGTGATCATCGACCAGCACGCCCTGCACGAGCGCGTGATGTTCGAGGAGCTCCTCAGGCGTCTGGCGAAGGGCCCCCTCGAGAGCCAGCGCATGCTCACCCCCGCCGTGGTGCGCACGACGCCCGCCCGCGTGGACGTCCTCGAGACGCTGCGCCCCACGCTCGAGCGCCTCGGCGTCGAGGCGGGCGCGATGGGCCCCGACAGCGTGGGCGTGCACGCCTTCCCGACGTACCTCTTCGACCGCGGCGTGGACGCCGGCCACTTCGTCGAGGAACTGCTCGAACGCGCCGAGGACGAGGGCTTCCCCGCCGACACCGAGGAGGCCGTGCGCGAGATCCTCGACATGCGGGCGTGCAAGGCCGCGATCAAGGCCGGCGACCGCCTGAGCGATGGCGAGATGGAGACGCTGCTGCAGATGCGCGACGACGTCGACCGCTCGAGCAACTGCCCCCACGGCCGCCCGACGACGATCCGCCTGAGCATCCGCGACCTGGAGAAGCGGTTCGGGCGGGGGTGAGGGGGACGCGACAGCGTCACTCACGGCGGGCGGTTCGGTGCGATGCTCGGGCGTTCATCGTGGCGATCAGCCGCCGCGTGACTGTTCCTCGATCCACGCCACCATCCGCCGCTCCAGCACGTTCAGCGGAACGGCGCCGTCGCGCAGGATCGCGTCGTTGAACGTGCGCACGTCGAAGTCCGCGCCCAGTTCGCGCTCGGCGCGCTCGCGCAGTTCGCGGATCTTCAACTCGCCGATCTTGTACGCGCACGCCTGCCCCGGCCACGCGATGTAGCGGTCGACCTCGTTCTCGATGTTGGCGCGGCTCAAGCCGGAGTTGGCCAGCATGTAGTCGATGGCCTGCTCGCGCGTCCAGCCCTTGTCGTGCAGGCCGGTGTCCACCACGAGGCGCATGGCGCGCCACATCTCGTAGGTGAGGCGCCCGAAGTCGTCGTACGGGTCCTGGTACATGCCGCGGTAGCCCGGCTCGCCGCGGGCGGGCGCATCGGGCACGCCGGGGGAGTCGCCGACCTCGAGGCCCAGCCGCTCCGCGTAGAGCGCCCAGCCCTCGATGTACGCCGTGTGGCGCAGGCCGGTGCGCCACTCGTGCACGTCCTCCATCTCCTGCGCCAGGGCGATCTGCAGGTGGTGGCCCGGCGCGGCCTCGTGCAGCGTGAGCGGCACCATCTCGTACTTCGGACGCGAGTCGAGCGCGTAGGTGTTGGCCACGAACCACCCCGGCGTGCCCGTCGAGAGCAGGCCCGGGTAGTAGAACGCGGTGGGGGCGCTGGGCGCCATGTAGTCGGGCATCCGGCGCACGCCGTAGGGCGTCCGCGGCAGCACGGTGAAGAGCCGCGGCAGTTCGGCGTCCATGCGCTTGGCGATGTCGCGGTAGGCGCGCAGCAGGTCCTCCTCGTGCTCGAAGTAGAACCGCGGGTTGGTGCGCAGGTGGTTGGTGAAGGCGCGGAAGAGCTCGTCGCCGCGGAGCGAGTCACGCATGGCGAAGTCGGAGCGTGCGATGACCTCCATCATCTCCGCCCGGATGCGCGCCACCTCCGAGAGGCCGATCTCGTGGATCTCACCCGCGGTCAGGTCCGTCGTGGTGTGCCAGCGCAGCGTCCACGCGTACCACGCCCGCCCGCCCACGCTCTCGCTGGCGCCCGTCGCCTCCCGGGCGCGGGGCACGTACTCGTGCTCGAGGAAGTCCGCAAGGCGGGTGAACGCCGGCGCCACGCCGCGCGCGATCGCCTCCCGCGCCCGCGCCGAGAGCGCATCGCCCTCGGGGCGCCCGACGAAGGGCTTGTACATCGCGTGCATCTCGGGGTTCTCGACGAAGCGCCGGCCGCCGTGCGCCCGCGCCTGGTCGGGCGTCGCCCGCAGCGTGATCCGCGGCGGGGTGCGCCCCTCGCGCAGGCCCTCCCGCATGTTCTCGATGATCTTGTCGATGTACGACGACACGCCCTCGAGGCGGGTGATGTAGTCCTCGTAGTGCGCCTCGCGCGTGAACGTGAGCCTGTCGGCGAGCTGGGGCAGATCGCGCTGGGGGCCGTACATCTGGTTCAGCGGCGTCAGCCACGGCCTCCAGTGGGCCGCTTCGATGCGCATGCGCAATTCGTACGCCAGCAACTCGGCGTTGAGCCGCTGCTCGGGGCTCAGATCGTCGCGATTGATGCGCCGGAGCGACTCGTGCCGCGCCCGTGCGTCCTGCACCCAGAAGCGCTCGGCGCCGGGAGAGGGGTCGGGCAGTTGGGCGTCGAAGCGCCGGTCGCCGCGCACGCTCGCGGAGATCGGGTCGCGCCGGCGCTGCATCTCGAGGTCCTCGTCGAGCAGGGCGATGAGCCGCGCATCCGCGGCGGACCGCGCCGGGGCAGCGCCGACGCGTTGCGTATCGGTGTCCTTGCCGAACCACGAGCAGCCGCCCAGCGGCAGCGCGAGCGCGGCGCACGCGATGGCGCCCAGAACAGCGAAAAACGGCGGGGTTCGTCGTGTCGTCATGTCCCAAGCGTACCCCCACCCGCCCCCGGATGCCCCCGGATGTCCCCGGATGTCCCCCGACGCCCCCGGCTCCCCCGGGTCGCTCACGCGGCCGATCACACCGCGGCCGCGTCGATGCGCCGCTCGCGCCGCCGCGATTTGTAGATCAGCCGCAGGTTGCGCGCGTAAATGACGACGCCCGTGGACTGCCCCAGCACGCCCACCACGTCGCGTCGCCACACGAAGTACGAGAAGAGCGCCGCGCCGCCCAGCAGGCTCAGCCACCAGAACGCCGCGGGCACGACGGACTGCCGGCTCCGCTCGCTGACCACCCACTGGAGCATCATGCGCCCGAAGAAGGCCGCCTGCCCGCCGAACCCCACCGCGATCCACGCCATGTTCCACCACGAGGAGATGTTGAACGCGATCAGCAGCCAGTGCCGCTCGCTCGACGCCACCAGGATCTCGCCCATGACGCGGGAAAAGTGATCGGCGTCCATCGCCACGTCGGGCAGATCGGGCGCATCGGTGAGGAATCGGAACACCGGTCCGCGGTCGGGATCGTCGAGCCGCTCGTAGTGGATCTTGCGCGTGCCGATGTCCACGCTGAACACGCTCGCCCCGGGCGTGGCCTCCGTCTGCCGCTGCATGAGCGAGGGCCCGACCGCCAGCCAGAAGCCGAGCACCAGCAGCGCGATCATCGCGGCGATGGGCCCCGGTTTCACGATGAACGCCCCTCACGGCGCTCGAGCGCATCCGCGCGATCCGCGCCGTCGTCGCGCCCGGACGCGTGCGCAGAGGGGGTGATCTCGATCGCGCGCGTCGAGCGCATCCTCGAGAACATCCACCGCATCGCGAAGCAGTCCATGAGCCCCGGGATCGCCCGCTGCACGATGCCCATGCCGTACTTCGACTCGCCCGCCGTGCGGGCGTGGTGCGCCACGGGCGTCTCGATCACCGTGTAGCCGAGACGACGAACGCAGGCCGGTATGAACCGGTGGGCGCCGCGGAACTCCAGCGGCAGCCGCAGCGCGGCCTCACGACGCAGGATCCGCAGCGAGCAACCCGTGTCGCGGATCGTGTCGCCCAGGATCATGCGCCGGAAGGCGCGTCCCACGGCCGCGCCCGCTTTGCGGTGCACGCCGTCGGCGCGGGCGACGGTGCGGTCGCCCTGCACCATGTCGGCCTCGTGCTCGTGCAGCAGCAGCCACAGGCGCGGCAGGTCGGCGGGGTCGTTCTGCAGGTCCGCGTCCAGCGTGGCGACGAAGCGCCCCCGCGCCGCCCGAAACCCCGCGTGGAACGCCGCCGACTGGCCCATCCCCGCGCCCGGCGGCGGGTCGCGCATCTCGATCACCCGCAGCCAAGGGCGCGAGCGCGTCAGGTCCATCAAGCGCGCGCGGGTGCGGTCTGTCGAGCCGTCATCAACGACGATCATCTCCCACGTCACGCCCTCCGACGCCGCGAGCGGCCCCAGCGCCTGCGACACCCGCTCCACGAGGGGGCCGATGTTGTCCTCTTCGTTGTGCGCGGGCGCGAGGACGCTCAGGTCGAGCGTGTCCTGGGCAGGCTGTGCGGGCGCCGGCATCGGCCCAGTCTACTTGTGCGCCCGCTCAGCGCGCAGGGGCCCGGGCTCCGACCGCGTGCCGGAGGCCCGCCTAGAATGCCCACCGACCCCCGTGCGCCCGTCATTTCGGGCCATCGCCCGCCCCATCATCAGCGACCGGAGGCCCCGCCGCCCTATGCACATGCGACGTTCCGATCACGACCACGGCCCCAAGGACATCCCCGTGCGCATCTTCATCGAGGATCCCGAGGGCCTCACCGGCACCGACAAGACCGAGTGGGAGGTCATGGCCGCCAAGGGCGAGAGCCTCCTCGAAGTCGCGATGGACGCCGGCATCAACATCGAACACGCCTGCGGCGGCGTCTGCGCCTGCTCCACCTGCCACGTCTACGTCGAGCAGGGGATGGATCTACTGAGCGAGGCCACGGAGGCCGAGGAAGACCGCGTCGAAGAGGCCCCCGGCCTCCAGCGCAACAGCCGGCTCTCCTGCCAGTGCGAGATCCTCCGCGAGGGGCCCATCACCGTCCGCGTGCCGTCGTGGAACCGCAACGCCGTGAAAGAAGTCCCGCACTGACCGCGGGGGCCGCCGCCATGAGCGACACCTTCCACTGGCTCGACGTCGAACGCATCGCCGAGGAACTCGACGAAGCCCACCCCGGGAAAGACCCGCTCAGCGTGCGCTTCACAGAGCTCCGCGCCATCGTGCAAGGCCTGCCCGGCTTCGCGGCGGACCCCGCCCACCCCTGCAACGAACGCATCCTCGAAACGATCCAGATGCTCTGGCACGAGGAACGCACCGGCGCCGAGCGCGAACGCGACTGAACCGTCGCCGGCGCACACGCACGCCCACACAAAGGCGCGAGACATGCCCGAGATGCACCTGACCATCACCATCGATGCGCCGCGCGAACGCGTCTTCGGCGTCTTCGCCGACATCCCCAACGCGCCCAACGTGATCGACGGCATCGACCGCATCGAGATGATCACCGAGGGGCCCGTCGGGCTCGGCACGCGCTTCCGCGAGACCCGCACGATGGCGAAGATGCAGGCCACCGAGGAGTTCGAAGTCATCGGCTTCGAGCCCCCGGCGCACATCGCCCTGCGGTGCGAATCCTGCGGCGTTGAATACGTCGCCGATCAGCGCTTCGTCGAGCAGGGCCCCGGCGCCGCGCTCGTTGATTTCCGCATGCGATCGACCCCCAAAACGCTCGCCGCCAAGCTCTCGGCGCCGCTCACCGGGCTGATGATGAAGAGCATCATGGCCAAGGCCCTGCGCCGCGATCTCGAACAGCTCAAAGCCGCGGCGGAATCGCCCTCGCACGCCCCTGCTTGAAACCGACGGTTTGCGTCCGGATCAGAAGCGCAGCTCGAACCTCGCGTAGACCACGTCGCGCACCGCCTGCAGCGAGTTCTCGCGGTCTTCCTCGAAGGTGGCGCGGAGCCGCTGGTACCCCATGTACAGCCCCATGTTGTGCTGCAGCATGAAGCCGGTCTGGGCGCTGAAATCCAGCACCGTCGGGCCGTCGTTGTGTTCCAGAAACGAGGTGGCGCCGCCCGCTTCAAATATCACGCGGTCCGTCGCGTCCCATCGCAGCACCAGCCCGGCGACGGGGGTCGCCCCGACGCCCGACGCCTCGCTCACGCCCTCGGCGCCCAGTTCGCCGGAGCGATCGGTGAACGACTCGTACCGCACAGCCCGCATCCCCGCGTGCGGCGTCAGCGTGAGCCTTGCGGCCCGCATGTGCCACCGCAGCGAGGTGTCGTACATGCCCACATCCGCGCTCTCGCGACCGAGACCGGTGCGCACGATCGCCCGGTCGTGCTGCACGCCCGATTCCGGGCTGAACATCGTGCTCCCGTATTCGAGACGCAGCGTCGGCGAGAGGTGCATGGCGCCGCGACGCGTCTCGGCGAGCAGCGGGGGGGTGGCGTCGTCACCGACGCCCACCACGGCCGGGCGCGTGAATCGGAGATCCACGTTCAGAGCTTCGGCCAGACGCTCGCCCGCGCGCGTGTCCACTTCGCCCGAAACAGGCGTGTTCGGCTCCGAAGGCTCGGCGTGCAACGCCGCCGCGCCGCTGTGCGAACACGCGACCGCGAGCGTGATCGACACCCACAACGGCCATCGAGTTGACGCGAAATCGCCTCGACGCATACCCATGATTCTACACCCCCGCCCCGCGTTCTCGCCATCTCCCCCCGAAATACCCCCCCTAAAAAACATGCCCGAGACGCGCCCCGCCGTGGCCCCCTCGCACGCCGGCTCATTCTCCATCTGGCGCGCCACGACGCAGGACGCCCCGCTGCGCAGCGCGCAGCGTGTACGACCGAACCTCGGGTATATCGCCCTCGCCCCCGCTGACGTTCGCCGCATCGACGCCGTATGTCGAAAACTCCATCTCCAGCGCACCATCGCGCAACGTGTAGGACGCCACGATGCGGACATCGCCCACCTCAAAGATGGTGCGCAACGACGACTCATCATCGAACTCGACGAGCAGCACATCGATGACGATGGAGTTCTTCTCGTCGATCGCGTACCGCCCCAGCGCCCGATCGACGACCATCAGCTCGTATGCGCGAACCTGCCGCAGCTCGCCCTCGCCGTAGATGATCGTCCACGTGAAGCGGTCGGGATCGTCCGTCGGTCCGACACGCAGCTCGGTGCGGAAGGTCGCGGCCTCGCCACGTTCCGGGCCGGGGACGACGCCGCGTGTCTCGCCGACCCACGCGCCCACCCACGCCTCGGGCAACGCGTCGGCGTCCGTCCCTGCGCCGGCGAGCAGGGCAAGGGTCGCGATGGCGGCGCCGATCACATTCCTCGCCGCAACGCGGCGAGCCGTCGGGGTCTGTGCGGTCATAGACTCCAGCGTATGACGAACACCCCCCCAGCACGCCGCCCGCGTCCGTCCGCCGGCGTTCGCGCGGCGTTGATCGTGGCCCTCTGCGCGGCCGCATTCTCCGTCGGGTGCACGGAGCCGGCCGCGGAGGACGCCGCGCAGCAACCAGCGCCCGCCGCCGCGAACACCCCCCGCGCGCCCGCCGCCCTGCCCGTCAGCGCCGGCGTCGCCGTCGACATCCAACCGGAGGACCGCATCGTGCTCAGCGAACAGGAATGGCGCAAACGCCTCGACCCCGAGCAGTACCGCATCCTCCGGCAGGCCGGCACCGAGCGGCCCTTCACCGGCGCCTACTGGGACACGAAGGACGAGGGCGTCTACCGCTGCGCCGGTTGCGGCGTCGAACTCTTCCGCTCCGACGACAAGTTTGACTCCGGCTGCGGCTGGCCCGCGTTCTCCGCCGCGATGGAGGGGGCCCCCATCGAGGAGCGCCGCGACACCTCCCACGGCATGGTGCGCACCGAGGTCGTCTGCGCCCGCTGCGGCGGGCATCTGGGCCACCTCTTCGACGACGGCCCCACGCCCTCCAGGCTCCGATACTGCATCAATTCCGCCGCGATGAGCCTCGAACGCACCGACGATCCTCCGCCGACCAACCCCTGAGCCCCGCGCGAAAGGCTCGCGGTAGGATTCCGAAGAACGAGTGACCCCCACCCGCGCCTACGCCGCCCGGGCCGCACCTGATCGCGACGGAGGGGCGTGCAGAGGAGACCCGACCATGAGCGCCGTCGCATTGAATCTCGGCTGGGTGATGTTCGCCGTCGTGGGGCTGGTGTGGATCATCGCCGCGACGACGCGGAACATCCTGCGCACGCAGGCCCGCGAGCGCAGCCGACGCGAAATCTACGCCTACGTCGCCGAGGGCACGATCAGCGTGGAGGATGCGCAGCGCCTCCTCAAAGCGGGTCAACAGTGGGGCTCGTGCGCCGGCGTCCTCGACGGTCTCGACGCGCTCGACGATCTCGAAATCGATGTCGATGTCAACGACGATGGCAGGAGCAGCGTCGGTGTTCGCCGCCCCAAGCCGGCACGGGCCCAGACGCCGAACGCCTGACGCCCCCCCCGGAACCCCCGGCCCCCCGGAACCCACATCGGCACACTCCCTCAGAGCCCTTCCGCCTCGCGCCGGATGACGTCCCACGCCCCGCGCACGTGCCCCTCGCGCGTCCGCACCGCGCCGATCGCCATGCGCAGCACGTAGCGACGAGCGCCCTCGGGTTCGCCATCCGGGGGAAGTGTGGTGTGGGTGAGGAAGACCTCGCGTGTCGCGTTCACGCGACGGTGCAGTTCGCGGGTGCGGTCGTCGCCGCCGCGCAGCCGGAAGCACACGAGGCTCAGCGAGCGCGGCGCGGCCACCTCGAAGCGGTCGTCGGCGCGCACCAGCGACTCGAACACCTCAGCGCTGCGAACGTGCTCCTCGATGTGCGCCCGCAGACCCGACACGCCGTAGTGGCGCAGCGTGAACCAGAGCTTGAGCGACCGGAACCGCCGCCCCAGCGGGATCTGCCAGTCGCGGTAGTCCACCACGCGCCCCGAGTCGCTCGCCTCGTTGCGCAGGTACTCGGGCGTCACGCTCATGGCGTTGCGCAGCGCCAGCGGGTCGCGCAGCCACAGGGCGGAGCAGTCGAACGACGTCAGCAGCCACTTGTGCGGGTTGAAGTTGAACGAGTCCGCCCGCGCTGCGCCCTCGATCATCCACCGGTGCTCGGGGCAGACGAGGGCCGCGCCGGCGTACGCCGCGTCAACGTGCAGCCACACGCCCTCGCGCTGCGCCACCGCCCCGAGCGCCGGCAGCGGGTCCACAGCGCCCGAGGAGGTCGTGCCCAGCGTGGCGCACACCAGCAGCGGCGTGACGCCCGCCGCGCGGTCGGCGCCGATCGCGCGCTCCAGCGCATCGGCACGCATGCGCAGAGCGCCGTCCACGCCGATCAGCCGCAGGTTCTCCCGCGGCAGGCCCAGCAGCAGCGCCGCCTTGAGCATCGAGGAGTGCGCCTCCGCCGAGGCGTACACCGCGCACCGCGAAGGGTCGAGCGACTCCGCCCCCGCGCTGTGGCGCGCCCGCTCCCGCGCCGCGATCAGGCACGCCAGCAGCGCCTCGCTCGCCGTCCCTTGGATCACCCCCTTCGGCCCCGGCGCCCCGCCCGTGAGCCGGAAGCACTCCGGCAGGCCGATGCACTGCGCCAGCCAGTCCAGCACCTTCCACTCGATCTCCGTCGCGGCCGGGCTCGTCGACCACAGCATCCCCTGCACGCCCAGACCGGTCGAGAGCATGTCCGCGAGGATCGACGGCCCCGTGGCGTTGCACGGGAAGAACCCGAAGAACCCCGGGTGCTGCCAGTGCGTGACGTGCGGCATGACCACGCGCTCCACATCCGCGAAGACGTCGTCCCACGCCTCCGGCGATTCCGGCGGCGCATCGGGCAGCAGGGCGGCGACGTCGCCCGGACGGGTCGTCGGCGTGACGGGGAGGCCGTCGACCTCCTCCATGTACCGCGCGATGCGCTCGACCATCTGTGCGCCGAGGGCGCGGAACTCATCCGGCGTCATGTGGGGCATGGGGCAAGCGTACGCCGCATCACCCCCGCGTCGCGCTCAGCAGCGCCCGGGGCGACTGGCGCGCCAGGCCGACGGCCGGCGCCGCCGCGGCGAGCAGGGCCAGCCCCAGCACGATGCCGCAGCCCGCGAGGATGGGCGCAATCGGCGGCTGCAGCGTGAGTTCCAGCCCCGCCAGCAGGCGGTAGAGCCGCATCACCGCCCACGAGTGCAGCAGGCCCATGAGCGTGCCCAGCGCGCACGCGGCCAGCGCGATCACCACCACCTCGCACAGCACCAGCCGCGCCGTCACCCCCCGCGACGCCCCCAGCGCCCGCAGCACGCCGAACTCGAAGCGCCGGGCGTCGATCCCCGCCACCACCACGCTCCCCACGCCGAAGCACGCGATCACGATCGCCCCGATCGCCACCAATGACATCACCCGCATCCCCCGCGCGCCCATGGCGTCGATCTGCGACTTGATCTCCCGCCCAGAGCCGACCACCAGCAGCGAACTGCCCAGCGAGCGCCGGATCTCGGCGATGGCGTGCTCGTCGCTCACATTGGGGTCGAGGTCGATCTGCAGCAGGTTGATCGTGTCCGTGCCGAAGCGCTCGATGAGGTCGGAGCGCGTGCCGAACACCGCGTGGATGGATTGCTCGCGCTGCTCACGACCGATCTCGAAGAATCGGCTGGCGATGTCCAGCCCCGGCGAGCCGACGACGCCCACGATCTCGAACTCGTGCACCACGCCGCGGTGGGGGATGGCGAAGACGTCGCCGACGCCCAGCCCCCGGGCCACCTTGAACTCGCGCGCCACGAGGATCGCCCCGCCCTCGTCCAGGCGGCGCAGCGCGTGCGCCTCGTCGCCCTCGTGCCATTCGAGGCGCGTCATGCGGAAGAACGGGCGCGGCTCGAAGGCGATGAAACTCGTCCCCACGGGGTTGAGGGCGCGCACGCCAAAGGTCGCGGCGTCGGTGCGCAGCAGCGTGATCGCCGCGGTCTCGCGCACGAATGGCAGTTGCTCGACGCGGGCGCGGGCGGCGCCGTCCATCCCCAGCCACGCGTGCGCGAAGGCGTCGGGGAAGCGGATCGTGTCCACCCAGTCGCGCAGCACCGACGAGCCGCCCGTCCAGATCGCGACCATCATCCCCAGCCCGACCATCAGCGCCCCGGCCGTGAACCCGTTGCGGTAGGGCGTCGCGAGGATCGCGCCCCGGGCCAGCCCCCGCGGCAGCCCCAGCGCCCGCTCCAGCGGCCCGGCGACCACCCGCCCCAGCAGCGTCACCACCATCGGCCCCAGCAGGAAGCACCCCACCAGCAAGGCGGGCATCCCCACCAGCATGTACAGCCAGAAGACCACCTGCCCATCCTGCGGCCCCCGCGAGACCGCCAACTGCAGCCCGATCCCGCCCAGCCCCGCTAGCGCCATCAGGCCGATCGAGGCGACGCGCACCGGCGCCGCCCGGGCCGAGAGCGAGGCCAGCGGCGACGTGCGGGCCGCGGCCCACGCCGGCCACAACGCCCCCGCCAGACCCGCCGCAACCGCCCCGAAGGCCGCCAGGCCTAGCCCGAAGGGCGAGAGATGGAAGCCCGCCGGCAGCCGGTCGGCGTAGATCGTCGCCAGCAGCCACGCCAGCGCCGCCCCCAGCGGCGTCCCCAGCACCGCGCCCGCCACCCCGACGATCGCCCCGACGAGCAACTGCGACCGCGCCAACTGCCCCCGCGTGCCCCCGATGGCCCGCACGATGGCCAGTTCCCGGCGCCGCTCCACGAGGTTCGTGGTCATGCCCGTGAGGATGATGAACGTCGACGCGATGCACGCCAGCGCCGAAGCGATCACGAACGTCACCCGGCTCGACTGGATGTTCCGCTCCAGCCCCGAGAGCACGCGCTCCGTCGGCTGCACGGCGAGGTGCGCGGGCAGGGCCGCGGGCGGCTCGACGCTCTTGGCGTCTACGCCCTCGCGCAGGGCGATGTCGACGCTGGTGATGCGCCCGGGCAGGCCGGTGATCTGATCGAGGGTGGTGCGCGTCACGTGCGCCTCGGGGCGCTGCGCGCCGCCCACGCGCGGACGCTCGCGCACGCCCACGACGACCAGCGTCATGGGATCGCCCCATTTTTCGACGACGAGCTCGTCGCCGACGCGCGCATACAATGCGAGCGCCAGCACCTCGTCGAGCACGATCTCACCATCGGCGACCGCCTCGCGCCCCTCGGTGAGGCGCAGCCGGCGCAGCAGGCGCTCGCGGGCGGGCTCGACGCCCTGGCCGACGGCGACGGCGCGGGCTAACGCGCGTTTGTTGTAGAGCGGGATCGCCCCCTCCGCCCGCGGCGCCGCGATGCGCACCGCCTCCCACGCGTCGAGCACGGGCAGCACCTCGTCGCCGAAGTCGAGGCCGCGGGTGGTGGTGATGCGCAGGTCGGCCTCGCCCATGGCGGAGCGCACGTTGTCCTCCAGCGTGGCGTTCACCGTGGCGAGGGCGCATGCGACAGCGCTGATCATCGCGGTGGAGAGCGCCACAGCGCACACCAGCAGCGCCGTGCGGCGCAGCCGGCCCTCGAGGCTATTGAGCGCCAGACGGCTCGACGCGCCCATGGGCCTCCTCCCCGCTGCGCACGCCCACGATCCGCCCGTCGCTGAGCGTGTACACCCGCGCGCAGTGCGACGCGGCCTCCGGCTCGTGCGTGACCATCACGATCGACATCTCCCGCTCCGCCGCGATCTGCGCCAGCAGGGCCCACAGCGTCCGGCTGTTGGCCGAATCGAGCGCCCCCGTCGGCTCGTCCGCCAGCAGCACCCGGGGCGAAAAAAGCAGCGACCGGGCGATCGCCACCCGCTGCTGCTCGCCCCCGGAGAGGGCGTCGGGCCTGTGCCCCGCCCGGTGGGCCACGCCCAGAGCCTCCAGCAGCGATCCGGCCCGCTCACGCGTCTCCTTCGCCGGTCGCCGGGCCAGCAGGCCGGGCAGTTCGACGTTCTCCATGGCCGTCATGGTGGGCAGCAGATTGAACTGCTGGAAGACCACGCCCACCTCACGCGAACGGAAGCGGGTGAGCTCGCGTTCGTTCATGGTGTCGATGCGCACCCCGGCGACGTGCACCTCGCCCTCATCGGGAGTGTCCAGAGCCGCGAGCAGGTGCAGGAGCGTTGACTTGCCGCTGCCCGACGAGCCCATGACGGCGTAGAAGCCCGGATCGTCGATGGTCAGGTCCACGCCGCGCAGCGCCGGAACGACGGCGTCGCCGAGCCGGTACTGCTTGTGAACGTTGATGCAACGGATCATGCACGCTCCCGCGGTGATGGCCCGGGGTTGTACGGAATCGGGCCCGCCCGGGTGCGGGGGTTCGCGGCGCCCGCCCGCCCGGATGCCCGGCGCCGACGCGGAGCGTCGAAATGCGTCGTGGGGCGACGTAGGGGCGTCAGTGCGAGGCGTCGTACGTCGCGGCGTCCATGAGCGACTCGAGCGGGCCGAGGTCGCTGGCCTTGATCTTCACCAGCCATCCGGCGCCGTAGGGGTCGGTGTTGATGAGCCCGGGGTCGTTGTCGAGGGCGCCGTTGACCTCGACGATCTCCCCCGGCACGGCGCTGTAGACGTCGCTGGTGGCCTTGACGGACTCGATCTCGCCGACGGGCCCGCCCGCATCCACGTCGGTCCCCACACCCTTCATCTGGGCGTAGGTGACGTCGGTGAGCTCCTCGACCGCGAATTTCGTGACGCCCAGGGTGACGACGTCGCCGTCGACCTTGAGCCATTCGTGTGATTCCGTGTACTTGCGGTCCGTTGGGGTGCTCATGCGGGCGTACATCCGGGGAAATATGGGGGGTATGGGAGGGATTGTTCGTCGTCGGGCGCGAGTCGGACGCATCCGCGCCCGCACTCGCGGCGTACAGTGTTGCCGCACGTCGCACGCGTGCGGTTCGTGAGGCGCAGAGTGTTGAGAGTCTTCCAAGGTATGCTACCGGGCGAGCTTTCCGCCGCAACGTGCCGCCCGGCGCGAGCAACGAACACGTGTCGGGTTCTACGCGTACGAATTACACCCCTCTTGCTCGCCGGCCGCCTTCCGGCAGTCCTCCGAGGCGGATCCGGGCTATAGTTCACGATTCAGAGGGGCCTGTGCCGATCTGGCGTTACGCCGATCGCCGGCCCTCCAAATTCGCTTTCTCCCCTCCGGACGGTCGGCGCCCTATGGGCCCGGCCGTCTTTTTTTCGTCGCGCGTGGCGGCGCATCAGGCGGCGGGCGTGGGCGCGTTGCGGCGCGACCCATTACACTGCCCGCCCACACACGCCCCATGCTGCTGACGCTCTCCGCAAACTCGCTCTCCCGTCGCATCGGCAGCACCGGCCCGCTCGGGCTCGACCTGCTCGACCTTCCCGCGTACGCGCGCGAGCACCTCGACCTCTACGGCCTGCAGATCAGCGCCTCCATGCTCGCCGGCGCCGAGTCCTCCGTCTTCGACCGCCTCCGCGACCGCGCCGACAAGGCCGGCTGCCCCTGCCTGTTGCTCTCCGAGGATGATCCCCAGCCCCTCTCCGCGCAGGACGGACGCGCCGAAGCCGCCATGGAGCGCATGGACCGCGTCATCCGCGGCGCCCACAAGCTCGGCTGCAACGCCGTCGCCTTCGCCATCGAGGCCCGCGACGACGCGACCTCCATCGAGAACGTCGCCGAGCGCATGAAGCACGTGATGGAGCGCGCCGAGCGGCTCGAGCTCAACCTCCTCATCGCCCCCCGCGCCGGCCTCACCGCCGACCCCGAGCGGCTGGCCACGCTCATCAAGAAAATCGGCGGCTTCCGCATCGGCTCGCTGCCCGACTTCGAGACCGCGGCCAACACCGGCGACGCCGCCGAATACCTGCGCCGTGTTACTCCCTACGCGTCCTCCGTCGTCGCGTCGACGCGTGTGTTCGACGACGCGGGCGTGCACGAGCCCTACGATCTACGCGCGTGCCTCGAATCGGTCATGAGCGTCGGCTACGACGGCGCCCTCGCGATCGACTATCGTGGCAAGGGCGACCCCGTCGAGGGCGTGAAGCGCACCCGCGACGCCCTCCTCGCAGCACTTGAGGCCCCGGAGCCATGAGCGTGAGCGCAGCCAACAGGCCGGCCCCGACACGGAACCCCGGCAGCGCCGACGAGCGCCTGATCGTCGCCATCGACGGCCCCGCCGGCGCCGGCAAGTCCACCGTCACCCGCCACGCCGCCAAACGCCTGGGCCTCGAGTTCCTCGACACCGGCGCCATGTACCGGGCCGCGACCGCTCTGGCCCTCGACCGCGGCGTCGACACCAACGACGAACAGCGCGTGCCCGAGTTGGCGCGCGAGGCGCAGATCCGCTTCGACTGGACAACCGACCCGCCCACGCTGCTCGCCTTCGACGCCCCGATGTGCGAACGCCTGCGCGACCGCGACGTCGACGGCGCCGTGTCGGCCGTCTCGGGCATCGCCGCGCTGCGCACGGTGATGGTGGACCTTCAGCAGCGCATCGGCGAGGCGCACCCGCGCCTCATCACCGAGGGGCGCGATCAGGGGTCGGTCGTCTTCCCCAATGCGCACGTGAAGATCTTCCTCGACGCCAGCGCCGAGGCGCGGGCGCGCCGCCGGGCCCAGCAACTCCGTAAGGCCGGGCACGAGGCCGACGAGCGCGCCATCCTGCGCGACCTCGAGCAGCGCGATCTGCAGGACATGAGCCGCAAGGTCGGCCCGCTCGTCTGCCCCATCGACGCGGTGCGCGTGGACACCTCCGACCTCACGCTCGAGCAGGTCGTCGAGCGCATCGTCGAGATCGTCGAGCAGCGCTGCCCGGGCGCGCGCCCCCCCGCGCGCAACGACCCGTGAGCGACGCCGCGCCCCTGCGGCGCACACGATTCCAGCGCGTTTTCTACCGCTACTCGTGGTGGATCGTGCTCGCGGTCTTCCGCCTGCTCTACCGCTTCCGGCGCGAGGGGGCACGGCACGTGCCCGACACCGGCGCCGCGCTGCTCGTCTCCAACCACGTCTCCCACTACGACCCGCCCATCATCGGGCTGGGCTGCGACCGCCGCCCCTTCCACCCCATCGCCCGCGAGAGCCTCTTCCGCAACCCGCTCTTCGGCTGGCTCATCCGCACCCTCGGCGC
>RECZ01000027.1 GCA_007693765.1 Phycisphaerales bacterium
CTGCACCGAGCGCCGCCCCCTCGTAGGTGCGTCCCAGGAGGGTGTTCGCCCAGACGAGTTTGCGGGCAACGCTCGCGCCTCGGAGCACTCGCTGCGTGATCCCCTCCTCCAGCACCTCTACGCGGCTGGAGTCGACGATCCCCCGGAACAGCTCCCCCTCGCCGGCGTGGAAGAAGCGCAGCTCGTTGCCGTGCTCGACCAGCCCAGCGTGCTCGTCCTCGGCGGGCACCACCAGCTCGAACTCCCCGACCTCGTCGAGGCGCTGCTCGTACTGGAAGGAGAGCACCTTTACCACCGGCCCAGAGGCGCGCCTGTTCCCGCCGGCGTCGTAGATGTCGACCCGCAGCCAGCTCATCCGTGCCTCCTACTCGTACGCCCTACTCATACGGGGGGTGGAAGGTCGCCCGGAACTCCGCGTCCGGGTCGTCCTCCACCGTCAGCTCGAACTCGTTCTCACCGGGCGCCAGCGTCAGCAGCCCCAGTTGCGTGTCGCCGAGCACGGCGAGGTCGTAGGCGTCCGTCCAGCTCTCGCCGCCGTCGTCTGAGATCTCCACTGTGTGCCGCGCGGCATCGAGGCGCAGCACGTCGTCCGGGCCCCCGCCCGTGAAGTCCACGCTCACCTCTTCGCCGGTGGTGACGTTGCGGAGGACGGGGGAGAGCACCGTCCCGGCGATGGTGAACACGGCGTGGTGGACGGTGGCGGTGCCGGGGTTCATCACGGTGAACGGCACCGTCTGCGCGTTCGGGTTGAGGGTGACGTCGTCCACGCGGAACGCCGCCGCCTGGCTGCCGAATGTCACGAGGAAGACCCGCACGAACGCGGCCTCGGCATGCGAGGTGAAGGCGACCACCGCCTCCCGCCATTCGCTCGTCGAGAGTTCGACGCCACCGCTGGAGACCGTCCCGAGGAAGGTGTGAGAGGCGTCGTACTGCGCCAGGAGCAGGTGGCAGGTGGGGGTGTCCTCCACGCCCAGCATCCAGCCGCGCGCCGTGTAGGGCTTCGCCGCTGCGATGGAGACATCCGGGGTGCGGGCACCTGCCTGGTCGGCCGGGGTCTCCACCACTACGTCCATCGCCCCGTCGCCGGTGCGCGCCGCGCCCACGTGGTGGCTAATCGTGGCCCCCTCGCCGAGCCAGCCGTCGATCCCCTCCTCGAAGTCGCCGTTCGGGAGGATGCTCGCCTGCTGCGACGGGACGACCGGGACCGTGACGATCGTCTCCTCTTCGGCGTACCAGTCGCTCTGCCGCCGGAAGCTCACCAGCACCGGCACGGCACCCGCCGCCGCGAGGTGGGACCGCTGCTGCGGCATCGCCAGCGCCCGCGCCCATGCCCAGCGGCGCGTGCCGTCGGGTTCCTGTCGCCACAGCCTGCCGTGGCCGCCCGCGACGACGTGGCGGAGGTGGGCGACGCGCGCTGTGACCGACTCACCGTCGCCCCAGTCCCACTCGCCCCACGTGGGCTCTGACCAGTCCGCATCGGTCACGAGGCAGCGCACCGTCTCCGTCGCGGGCTGCTTCGGGGCAGCACGCAGCCCGAGGAAGTCGTGCCCATACGACGCCCCGACGAGGGCGGCGTGCGGCACCGCGAACGGCTGTGCGCTCTCCCACTCGAAGGCGGTGCGCGGGAAGCAGAAGCCGCCCCGGTCGCTGGTGAAGGCAACGAGCGTCGGCACACGTGTCGAGAGCGTCATGCGTAGCCCCGTCCGCGCAGCGCATGCTGGAGCGTCCAGGCGAGGTCACCCGCCCAGCGGTCGGTGGACTCACGATCGCCGGTGACCGTCACCGGGCCGAGGAACTGCACGGTCGGTGAGGACGGCAGCGCCACTGGCTGCGCCGAGGAGCGTGCGGGCGCCTCCACCAGCGCCGGGAGCTGCACCGTCATGCCGGAGAGCAGCTCTTCTACCCGGGGCCAGCTGCGGCGCATCCCGGCCACGAGGCCGTCAATGATCGCCTCGCCCTCCGGGATCAGCAGGCGGCGGTCCTCGGCGATCGGCCCCTTCAGGTTGCGGATGTCCCCCGCGCGGCCAGCGAGCCAGTTGCGGGCGTTCTCCCAGGCCTGCCGCATGCCGTCCAGCAGGCCGTCGATCACCGCGCGCCCCGCGTCACGCAGCAGCGACCCGAGGTGGCCGAGGGCGCGCACGATCTCGCGCGGCAGGTCGCGCATCCAGCCGAGGAGGCGGCGGCCACTCGCCTGCGCGCCATCCCGCAGTCCGCCGACGAGGTCGCGCCCGAGGTCGAAGAAGAGCCGCAGCAGCGCCCGCAGCAGGTCGAGCCCGTGGCGCACGGCGTCCCGCACCCCCTCCATCGCCAATCGGGCCACGTCCTGCATGGCGTTCCACGCACCCGAGAAGTCGCCGCCGATCAGCTTGATCACCGCGTCGAGGATCCCGGTGACGACCCCGAACACCGTCTGCACGACGTTCTGCACGCTCTCCAGGACGGGACGGACGACCGCCTCGATCAGGGGCCAGCGCTTCTCAACCTCGCCGACAGCCCACTGCACGAGCCGCACGATGTTCTCGATGGCGGGCTCGATGCTCTCCTGGTAGTAGCGCTGGAACTCGGCGAACTTCTCGCCCGCGAAGTCGGCGAAGCGCCGCAGCCACGGCAACGCCACCTGCACCCCGACCGTCATCGCCTGTCCGATCGCCGTCCCGACGGCTGCGACGACCGGTGCGAAGCGCTCCATCACCGGGATGCCGTGCGCCACCACCCACGCCATCCCCTCGGAGAGCAGCCCGAAGAAGCGCGTCGCGATGGGCTCCACGAGCAGGAGGGCGTTGTTCTTGAACCGCTGCCAGGACTGGGAGAAGTCGTCGGTGTCGGCAACCGCCGACTGGAGCGTCCCCTCGGAGGCGGCGATCGCCGCCATGAACTCGTCGACCTCGAACTTCCCTGAGCGGATATCATCCGCGACCTTCGAGCCGACCCGCGCGCCAAAGAGCTCCGAGGCGATCGTGGTCGCGGAGAGGATGTCGGGGGCGTCCTTGATCTGCTGGACGTACTCCGCGAACGCCTCCTCCGCATTCGTCGCGCCGTCACGGGCGAGCTGGTTCAGTGCGAGGTTGAGGGAACTGAGCACCTCCTCCGGCTTGGCGCCCACCTTCTCCATCTGCGCGAAGAGCGCGATTGAGCGGTCGAGGTCGAAGCCGAGCTCTTCGAAGGCCGGGCCGGCGTCGATGACGTAGTTGGTGAGGCGGTCGACGCCGATGCCGGAGATCTGCGCGGCGCGGGTGAGCTTGTCGAGCAGCCCGGGCGCCTCGCTCGTCTCCATGTTCATCGAGTTCATCAGGCGGGTGACGTCGCGGATCGCACCGGAGGTGTCGACCTTGTTGATGCGCGCGAAGTCGATGAAGTCGCGGGTGAGCGACTGCAGTTCCGGTCCGGTGGAGCCGAGGCGGGTGTTCAGGTCGGAGATCGCCTGCGCCACGGTCCCGGCATCGACCGGGGCGGTCTTGAACACGGCCTTGAAGTCGTCCTGCAGCCCGCGCAGCACCGCGCCGGTCTCGCCGGTGCCGAGTCGGATCGTGTCGAACGCCTCGTTGAACGACTGGCCGATCTTGAAGGTGGCGATGCCGCCGCCGATCGCCGCTCCGATTCCGGCGCCAGCGAGGGCGAACTTGCCCTTGTGCGCGCTGAAGAAGCCCTGCGTCTCGTCGGCGAACTTTGACGCGTCGGGACGCAGCGTGACAAAGGCTTCGGCTACGGCGCTAGCCATCGCTCATCTCGGCGAAAGCGATCCGGCGCCGTCGTGCCTCGCGTGGGTCGAGGCCCGCGAGTGACTCGTCGAACCGCGCCCGCTGCTCGGTGTTCATCCCCTCGGTGACCAGCACGTAGGCCACGTTCAGGAGCCGGTCGCCTGTCCAGCCGTCGAGGACGTCTCTGCCGTCTCGACCGTGCCCCGCGAGAACGAGACGACCCTCGACCGTGGCCCAGTGCTCGGCGGCCCAGCGGGCGATCCCGAGGGCCGCTCGGTAGGGCGGTCGGAGTACTCCGCCATGAGCGCACCGACGACCTGTTCCACCTCCTCCAGCGGCGCATCGGCATCGGCCATGAAGCGCTCGAAGCGCGGACGCTCATGCGGGGCGAGCAGCGCCAGGATGAAGTCGTGCATCCCCGCCATCTGCCGCATCGCGTCCTCGGAACGCATGTCCGAGGCCAGTCGCAAGAGCTGCCAGCCCGGTAGCGTCTCGCGGGTCTCGAAGCGCTCGCCGCGCACCACGAGGCTCACGACGCCGCCTCCGTGTAGTCCTCGGCGTGCCACATCTTCCAGGGGGCGACCGGCTCACCCTCGTCGCGCTCGGGCAGCAGCACCTCGAAGGCCATCGGGATCACGGCCTTGTCCGGGGCACGACGGCGGGGAATGGTGACGTTGCCGGTCTGGACGCACCTGCGGAAGACCCAGCGCTCGAGGCCATCCGTCGCGTCCCACCCGACCATCAGGTAGGTCGTCTCGCCGGGTGCAGGGGGCTCAAAGGTCACCGTGCCGTCTGCAACCTCGATCGTGCCGCCGTTGAGGGCGACCTGGAGGTTGCGGGCGGTGATCTCGGCGGCGGCGAGGTTGACGGTGGTGTTGCGTTCCGTCTGCATCGTCGCGACCGGGTCGATCTCCTCGGCCACCCGGACCCGTTCGAAGGTCTGCTCCATCACGAACTCCGGACCCTGGTCGGTGTAGCCGAGCGGTACCCAGTCCTCGGGCCACTCACCGTCGTAGCCGTCCGGCTCGTCGCTCCCGAGCGGGGCGATGTAGAGCCAGCCGGGGTCGACGCGGACGTTGCGGGGGTTGCCTGCGGGCATCGGTCTCTCCTACTCAGTGCTCGTGGCGAAGACCGTGGCCTC
>RECZ01000053.1 GCA_007693765.1 Phycisphaerales bacterium
CGCCGGACGCGGATGTCGCGGGGCTCGCGGGCGCGGTCCCGGGGGTACGGGTCGTGCGTGAGATCGGGCGCGGCGGGATGGGGGTGGTGTACGAGGGCGTGGAGGATGGCACGGGTCGGCGCGTCGCGGTGAAACTGCTGCAGCCCGAGCGTCGCACGCCGGGGCTGGTGCGTCGGCTGCAGCGCGAGGCGCAGGCGCTGGCGCGGATCGAACACCCGGGCGTGACGCGGCTGTATTCGACGGGGCTGTGCGTAGCCCCGCTGGCGGGGAGCCCGTACATCGTGATGGAACTCGTGCACGGGCGGCAGCCGCTCCGCTACGCGGAGACACACTCGCTCGATGTTCGTGAACGGGCGGCGCTGGCGATGCGGATCGCGGAGGCGGTCGGCGCCGCGCACGAGCAGGGGGTGCTGCACCTGGACCTCAAGCCCGGCAACGTGTTGGTGCGTGAGGACGGCACGGTGAAGGTGCTGGACTTCGGCGTCGCCCGCGTGCTGGAGGAGGGCGCGGGCGGCGCGACGATGACGTTCCTCACGCACCCCTTCGGCTCGATGGACTCGATGGCGCCGGAGCAGTTCCAGGGTCGGGCGGGGTCGCGGGCGTCGGACGTGTACGCGCTGGGGAGTTTGCTGCACCGGTTGCTGACGGGGAAGGGGCCGCACGATGTGGAGGGGGCGCCCCTCGCGGAGGCCGCGCGGCGTGTGGCGACAGCGGCCCCGGCGAGCGCGCGTCGGCTGAACCGGAGCGTGCCGCGCGAACTGGATGTGATCGTGCGCACAGCACTGGCGACGGACCCGCGCCACCGCTACCCGGACGCCGGCGCGCTGGCGGCGGACCTCGGTCGGTTCCTGCGGCGGGAGCCGATCATTGCGCGTCGACCGAGCGCGTGGCGGCGGACGCGGGCGTACGCGGCGCGCCGGCCGGCGCTCGTGGCGTCGATCGTGGTGGCGAGCACGGCGTTGCTGCTGGGCGCCGGCGTTGCCACGGGTCAGGCGGTGCGGGCGATGCACGCCGAGTCGCGGGCGCTGGAACGTTTCGAGGATGTGCGGTCGCTGGCGAACGCGGTGATCTACGAGTTGCACGACGCCATCGAGGACCTCCCCGGCTCCACGCTGGCGCGGCGGGCACTGGTGGAGCGGGCGCTCGAGTACCTCGACAGGCTTGCGAGCGACCCGAACGCGGACGCCAATCTGCGGCTGGAACTGGCCGAGGCGTACTTATCGATCGCTGTTGTGCAGGGAGATGTGAGCGGGGCGAATCTCGGTGACTTTGAGGGTCGCCGCCGCAGCCTCGCCGCGGCGATCGGCTTGCTGGAACGACTCTCGGCGGAGCAGCCGGAGGATCATGATGTCGCGCTCGCCGTCGCTCGCGCGGGCATCATGGATTTTCATGAAAGATCGAGGCGGTCGTGGACGTCGCCGATCGAGGAGCATGATGAGTCTGAAGTGCGGGGGAGGTATCACGAACTCGCGGACTCCGTGCAGGCGATGCTCTACAACATGCTGCGGGATCAACCAGACAACCTCTCGGCCCGCACGCTGCTCGCCGATCTGGCGTGGCGCCGCGGCACAGATCACAACTCTTGGCACGAAATCGATGAGGCGATCAAGTGGCTCGGCGCTGCCTCCGAGATGTACGAAGAACTCCGCTCGCAAACGCCCGACGATTTTAAGATCTCCTTCAACGCGGCCCGTGTCATGTACGGCCATGGGTATGTTCGCACGCTCAACGGCTTTGAAGGCGGCGCTGAAATGCAGCGTGAAGCGCGTCGGAGAGCGCTCGCGATGCTCGAAGACCGTCCGTGGAGTGTCTCGCTCAAGCAACTGCTCTCCATCTCGACCAGCCGGCTCGCGTTCGATCTTCTCAATGAGGGCAAGTACGACGAAGCGCTTACAGCGATCGAGGAGGCGCGCGGCGTTGCGGCCTCGCTCACACAAAGCGATCCGCACAGCATGCTCTGGCACAGATTGCACAGCGTGATAGTCGCATGGCACAGCGATATATTGGCGCTCGGCGCTGAAGACGCTTCGCTCCCACTTCAGACGCGGATGGAGCGTGCACGCGAAGCGGTGGCCGCCCGCGCTGAGGCGAACGATCTCCTTCAAGAGCGGATCGATCGGGGTTGGCTGCCCGAGTGGGAGTCGCACTACCCGGAGCGGTGGCGTGCCGCTATGGAGCGATACGATTCACTGCTCAGCACGCTCGAAAGTGAACTCCCCGGCGCGTGACGCGTGGGCGCGGTCCCGCGTTCGCTTAGCTAGTCCAAGGTACGTGGGGGGCGCCGGGCCTTGTCTGCATGCGTGTGCTCGGCCGCATGAATCGGCGCCCGCCGCACGCTGCAAGGCGCGGTATGTCTGCGATCGCTTCCGGTTAATGGATGGCGGCGCCCACGGCAGGGCGTGCCAGTACTCGGTGGCGATCGCCTCGGGTTTCGCGCGGCGACGCCTCGCGTCGAACGTGGCCGCGATCTGGAGACCCACCGCGCGGGGCAGTGGCGACCTGCGTGTGCGGAACGCGCTCGAGAACCGAGCTTCCCACGAATCGCGGCCGATGTCGTGGATCATGCGCGCCAGCAGGGGGAAGTCCGTGCGGCCGTCGTTGTGCACCAGGAGCGGCGCTGCGGCGTACGTGAAAGGCCATGCGACGGGCTCCCACAACGCCTCGCACCGGTCTTGATGACGCAGCACGCGCACGGGCGGCGTGAGATGCACGAGCCGGAAGCCGTCGTGCCCGCCCTGCGCGAACCCGAGGCGAGCGCCCTCGAGCTCGTCGATGCGCCGGGGGTGCATGAGGTTCTTCGAGTGGCAACGGGTGCAGCCGAAGCTGCCGAACTCCCAGAACGGGTCGTTGCGCGATTCGCCCGCGTCACGGCCGGGACGCCGCAGATGCACGAGGATAATCGGTGTCGCGGTCATGGCCCGAAGTTGTCCTCCACCAGTCCGACGCCCTGCGACCTGAACCACGACATGAACATCGCGGTGTCGAGCATGCGGGGCGGCCGCGCGCTGCGCTGGATGTACCCGTCGCGGACGCTGAGCCCGCCCCACGCCTCGAGCACGTCCTGACGCACACGGTACGCGCGGTCGCGGAACTCCCCAATTGGAATGCATCGTTCGCATCGCCCGGATTCGCCGCGCCGTGCCCGCACCACGAAGTCGGATGCGCCCCGGACGATCTTGCGCGTGTGGGCGTTCTCGTGCTTGCGGTCGGGGGGGACGTCCGCGGCGTCGACGATTTCATCGACGACGAAGAGCCCGACGATGGCGTACACCATGCCCCCGGGCGCACGCTCCGGCGGTCGCAGCCCGGCATAGAACGCGATGACGTCGCCGGATGTGAACGCGCGGAGGTGGGACCCCCTTCGTGCGCCGACGTCGCCGTAGGTCAGGTGCTCGAAGTCCGGGTCGAGGTGCATGGCTCGCTCTCGGAGGGGCGCCGGCAAGCGGGAGTGGGGGTGCGCGGTCGACGCCGCGAACGCGTCGAGGGCGGGGCCGACTTGCGTGTATGGCCGATCGCACCCGGGATGGAACCGAACGTCGGGGCCCTCGGGGATGGGCACGTAGACGAAACGGCCTGTCGCGGGATCGACCGGAGCGTTCCAATCCCCGTACGCCTGATCGACACCTATCCGTACCAAAGCACCTCGCACAGGGCAGCCTCACGTTGATGTTGATAAATATGCGACAAAGCGGGCGACCGGGCAGGGCGGGATAGATGCAGGTCGGCGGGCGATCGAGCGGCCATGCCGGGCTCAAGTCCCACGTTAAACGTGGGGAACGCTGGTCGCAACCGGCGTCGTGTATACCGCTTCTTTGACGCGTCCACGCGGCGGAACGAGGTGAGTTCCGGACAAATTAGAACGGTAAGCTCGGTTCGGAATCGCATGCGGGTCTGCGATGTGCGTCGTCAGCGGGCTGATGTGTTTCGCGCGCGGCCGCAGACGATCGTCAGGGCGCTGGTGTCCGACCTCTGCGTAGTAGACCTGATACCCCGTGCCGCTTGCCTGGTCAATACTTGCTCGGTGAACGGGAAATGGCGATCCGATCCGAAGTTGCGGCCCATTGATTCGTTCACACGAAGCATGTTCGCGATGAATAAACGAGACATTTCTCCCGCACGCTTCACGCGACCAATTAGACACGATTCGTACACACAACGCCGCCAGCCATCATGTTGCGGCAGAAACGAGATTCAACAAATGACACATATCAAGCTTTGTCTCGCGGTTGTTGCGATCGGCTCGATGATCACTGCCGTCGGTTGCGACAGCCGTAGCAACGAAACCCCCACGACCCCCGCAGCCGACACGATCTACGATCACACGGATACGAGCTCCGGCCGTTCGGACAGCGTGCAGAGGCCGGCCCAGCCGGACAACACCGCGAACAATCGCGGCGACGGCGCGCCCCGGGCCACGACGCCGCTCAGTCAGTCGCAGTCCATGGAGCACGTCAGCCTCACCGCGGATATCCGCAAGGCCGTGATGAGTGATGAGAACTTGTCCATGAGCGCTAAGAACTGCAAGATCATCACGACCAGCGATGGCGTCGTCACGCTGCGTGG
This sequence comes from Phycisphaerales bacterium, assembly GCA_007693765.1. GTDB lineage: Bacteria > Planctomycetota > Phycisphaerae > Phycisphaerales > UBA1924 > RECZ01. Next base: position 4,564 of record RECZ01000053.1, read on the forward strand.
CGTGGTCCACAGCGCGGCGGAGAGGGACGCGATCGAGGCGCACGCCGTTCGGATCGCCGGTGGGACGACGGTCGTGAACGAACTCGAAATCAAGGCCAGCTGAACGTCGTTCACTATTCCATCCGGCGTGAACACCCTCAAGGGTGCTCGCCAGCCGGACCACATCACGCCGGCGACGCGAGTTGCACGGCGAACAATACGCACAGGAAACGCACTATGAGCCACGCAGTATTCTGCCTCGCCCCTTCGGACGCGGTCGCCAATAAGATCGTCGCCCGCCTGAAATCTGAAGGGTTTCGTGACAACGACATCTCCGTCCTGTTCCCCGACAAGTCATCGACGCGCGATTTCGCGCATGAGAAGAACACCAAGGCGCCGGAGGGCGCCGTCGTGGGCGCTGGCGCCGGCGGCGTCGTTGGTGGGACGCTGGGGCTTCTCGCAGGGATCGGCCTGCTCGCGATCCCTGGGCTGGGGCCCTTTATCGCGGCCGGCCCCATCATGGCGTCGCTCAGCGGCATCGCGGTCGGTGCGGCCGTCGGCGGCATCACCGGTGCGCTGATCGGCATGGGCGTTCCGGAGCTCGAGGCCAAAATGTACGAGGGCAAGGTCAAGGACGGCAACATCCTCATCTCTGTGCACACCGATGACTCTGACGAGATCTCTCGCGCAAAGGAGATCTTCGAGAGCGAGAACGCCACCGACATCTCCAAGGGTTCCGTCGCGAGCGCGCCCGGCAAGGACAAGCACGACGAAGTCGATCACCGCAGCGCGAAGCCGGTGGTCCACACGACCCCCGCCGTCGCCGGAACAGCGGCTACAACCACCCGCGACATGCCACGCAGGCTTTAATGCCAGCGTCGGCATAACGACCCCGAGCGTCACGTCCATGGCGCTTGGGGTCTTTTCTTGCGCTCATGCGCCCATTATTCAGCGACCCTCAGGCTCGGGGCGGGTAGCACAGCCCGCCCCAGTCCGTTTGCCACGCGTGGTCGATGATCACCTCGCACATCGTCGGGAGCAGCAGCCCCATGCACTGCGCGCACCTGCGCATGGCGGTCCGGTTCAGCTTGCCCTCGAACGTGGCGGCGCCGTGCACCAGCTGGCAGCGCGCCAGATAGACGCGCGCCAGCACACTGTCCATAGCTGCACGCTGGCGACCCTCTCGGATCGCCTCGCGCAGCTCGCGCACGGCCCGTTCGGCCCGCCTCGTGTGCGCGCTGTCGTCGGGGTCTTTCCAGTAATGGCGTGCGAGGTGCTCGTCGCCGACGATTGCTTCGAACAACTTCCGATGCTCGCGAACGAGCGCGCCGAGGCGACCGTCGGCGTCGTGCTCGTGGAGAACACGCGTGAAGCGCTGGTACGACTCGGCGTCGCCGGCGGGCTCTCGGTTGCGGTCGTCCCAGCGGCCGTACAGCGCGTTAAACGCAATCCAGCGGTAGATCAGCACCGCGTCGTCCGCCCCCAGCCCTTCCGCCTCGATCCGTTCGACCCGCGCCAGCCAACTGAAGCAGCGGTGTAGCCGGATGCGCACGGCTTCGTGCGCATCGTCGGAGGCAACCCCTTCCTTCACCGGCTTCCACCGGCGGCGCAGGCTGCGCACGTCCCGCGGCGCCGAGTGGCTCTCATCGGGCATAGTGCGTCTCCCGCGGGCGGTACGCCCGGGTTCGGTAAGCGTCGATTGTCGGGCGTCCCCTGTGCGGCATGATCATCCAAAGCGGGCGACGCGACTCGAACGCGCAACATTCAGCTTGGAAGGCTGACGCTCTACCATTGAGCTACGCCCGCGATACGGCGGGAGTGTACGCGATCCCGGGCCGTGTCGGCCAGTGGGCGGGGGCGCGGAGCGTTGGGGCTTGCCTGTCGGCTGCGTCGTGATCTACGCTGCGGGCGGGCGGGCTCGTCGTGCCGCGGCCAGCGCGACGGCCATGAGAAACGCCATAGACGCGCCCGGGGTCGGGATGATGAACATCCACGACGATGGGGCGCCGGTGGGGGTGATGGCACGCCCGACGTACACGCTGCCGTCGGCGCTGACGCTGTAGACGTCCTGCAGCAACCAGCCGTCGAGGTCGATGCCGAAGTCCGTCGACAGGACATCGGCGAACAGCCGCAGCCCGGCGCTCTCGGTCCACAGGAACGCCCGCTCTGAGCCGTCGATGTACGCCAGGCCAACGATGACGCTGCCATCCGCATTGACGGCGGTCGGATAGAGCTCCTGTGCGCCCGCGATCGCGCCGAGCGATTGCATGCCGTCCGATTCGGTCCATCGGTACGCGAACGACGTGTTGTCGCTGTTCGAGAACTCGTAGCCGACGATGACGCTGCCGTCCGCGCTCACCGCCATGGCTTCGGAGAACGACCCGGCGCCGCCGCGGATCGTGCCGAGGTCCATCACGCTGCCGTCGATCCAACGCACCGAGCGCGCTGTGCCGTCTGACAACCGCATGCTGACGCCGACCGCGACGGAGCCGTCCGCGCTCACGCTGTTGGCGATGCTCTGGCTGTCGTCCGCCAGCGATGCGAGCTCCTGCATGCCTGCGATCTCGGTCCATCGGAACGCACGGCTCGTGGAAAAGTCGATCCCGACCCTCGATGCGCCGACGAGCACGCTCCCGTCCGCGTTCACGGCGTTCGCGGCGGAGGTGTTGTGGCCTTCGAGCGTCCCGAGGCGGACCACACCTGTCGAATCCGACCAGCGGAAGGCGTCGGAGTTGACATCCGCGCCAGAGCCCGAACCGACGAGCACGCTCCCGTCCATGCTCACCGCCGTCGCGCTGATGGTGACATACCCGACGAAGACGCCGTCGATCATCTGGAACGTTCCGTTCGACCAGCGGAACGCCTGCGACGGGTTGCCGAACGGCGAGATGCCGCCGACGAGCACGCTGCCGTCGCCGTTGAGCGCCGTGGGCGAGACGGCGAAGGCCCAATCGGGTGGACCGAACTCAACAAACTTTGCGTTCGCGTTAGCCGCGCCGGACGCAACGAAGACCGAAGCGCAGAGCGCAGCAGCGATGAGTCGGAACATGTTGCCTCTCCACATCGCTCCCCGGTGTGCGGCGGGGAGCGGACTCCTGATGTTCGCCGAGACGGCCCGTGCCGCCCGGCCGGCGCAATGTACCGGAGTCACATTGTCTGGATCAAGGAAAATCGCCCGAGATCGAGCGTCGCCGCGATAATCCCTGGCGCCGAACTCAGGTGTAAATCCTTATTCCACAACGCCTTCGCGGAGAGTGACGGTCTTCTCGATGTCCCGAGCCTTCTCCGCGATATAGCGCAGCCGGACGTCCGCCCCCTCCTCGCCCCGAACAAAGAACCGGTAGGTCGTGCGGCCTTCACCGGGCACGCCGTTCTCGTTGAAGATCGTGTGCGGCCGGTGGGGGACGGGCGTCATGGTGCGGTCGAAACGGTGGTTCATCGTGCCGGAGGCGACGACCTCGGCGCCCTCGACGGTCATCCGGTCGGGAAGGCCGATGCCGTTCTGCGCGGCGATGCCCATGCGGGTGGGGATGATGCGGGGGTTCTCGATCTCCAGCGTGATGCGCCACAAGCCTTCGGCGGCGCGGGCGACCTCGATCCAGCCGAACGAGAGCTCGGGCATGTTCATCGCGTGGAACATCGTGAAGGCGAAGTTGCGGTGGCATTCTTCCTCGAGCATGAACGGCGGGGGGATGCGGCTGCTGAATTTTGTGCCGCCGCCGATGATCACGGGGCCGAGTTCGGGGTGGTCGTACTCCTGCCATTCGTCGAAGGTCTGCCCGAAGAGGACGCGGTCCTGCCAGCGCATGCGCTGCTCTGCGCTCGGGTTCTCGCCGGACTGGAGGATTCGGCGGTCTGTCCAGAGCTCGTTGGTGAAGGAGGCGATGCCCAGCCCTTCCGCGAGCCAGTTCACGAAGCCGCCGTGCACCGTGTAGAGGTCCGCGTGGATGATCCAGTAGTTGTAGAAGGGCAGCATCTCTTCGCCGGCGCGCCCGAGCTTGTCGTACACCTGGATGTCGGAGCGCGGGTAGACGCTCTCGCGGTACGCGGCGCCGGGGCCACGGAGGAGCATGCCGCCGGTGTTGTGGTAGCTCTGGCCCGCGGCGATGTTGGGCCTGCCGAGGATGAACTCGCCGATCGACCTCGTTTCGGGATAACTGAACGGGAATTCGCCCGCGCCGCGCTGGATGTGGTCCGGGCGCCAGTCGCTGGGCCAGTTGCGGTTCATGTCGTACCCGCCGCGCGGGTCCTCGTTGCGCCGGCCGTCCCCGTCGCGGTCAACGCCCTCCCAGCCGGCGAAGGACAGATCGCCCTTCTCGCCCGGCTCCACGCGTTCAATGATGCGGGGGTCCCTCGGATTGCGCCGGTGCGTGCCGTGCGGGTCGACGCGCCACATGACGTTGATGCTGCCGGTCTGCGTGAGGTCTTCGGGGCCGTCCTCGTCCTTGCGGCCGTCGAAATCCACGTCGGTGGGGCGTAGGCCGCTGCGGTACATGTGCGGCGTGGCCGGGCCCTCGAACCACGCGGCCCGACCGTCGGGGTTCACCACGGGCACGAAGTAGAAGGCCACGCGATCCACGAGGTCTGTGAGCGGCTTCACCTGGCCGTACGCCGTGACGAGGTACCAGATCGAGTACAGCGTCGTCTCCGTCGCCTGAATCTCGTTGCCGTGCACAGAGCCCTCGATGTACATCGCGGGCTTCTCCTCGTGCGGCCCCGTCTCGGGGTTGTTGAGGATCATCAGCCACATGTCGCGCCCCTGCTCGGACTTGCCAATCGACTCGAGCGTAAGCAGCTCCGGGTGCGCTTCGGCGAGGCGCTTGAGGATGTCTTCGACCTCGTGGAAGTCGTAGAACCGGTTCCAGGCGATCTCGACGCGGGCGTCGAGTTGCTGCTGCGCGGCGACGTCTGTCGTCGTGAAGAGCGCAAGCAGCGGCGCCGCGGCCAGCGAGGCGAGCGCGCCCAAGATGATGCGTCGGGAGCGGTTCATCGGCGTTCCTCCGGCAGGGGGGAGATGGTCGGTGTGGTGGTCTCGCTCGCGGAGAAGGCGATGAGCATGTCCCCGAGTTGGTCGTCGAGCAGTTCGATTTCGATGGGGGCGCCGTCCTCGACCGCGAGCATCCAGTGCGCTTCGTGGCGCCCGAACCCCTCGATGCGCCACGCCCGGTCGACGCGTTGCCCGGAGACGATCTGCTCGAGAGGCGTCGTGAGCCGCAGCACCGTGGGCAGCATCGCGCGGGCCTGCTCGCCCATTGCGGTGTTCGTGGGCAGCCAACCGTCGTTGACGATCGCGAGACGCACCTCGTACAGCCCGGGGCCGAGGCGGGTGATCTCGGGGCCTTGCACACGGAGGCGCGGCCGGCGCTCGATGAGCGCGACGGCGAAGTCCGCCTGCTTCTCGGCGAGGTCGTCGAGTTCCGACGCCGGCGGGTTCATCTTGAACCCGGGGACCCAGCCGCCGATCTCGACCTCGCCGAGCTGCGGGTGATCGAACGACTCCCACTCGACGAAGCCGACGCCGCCGCGGCTGTCGGAGTACTTCAGCCACGCGGCCTCCTCAGCGTCCGACGGCCCGCCCTTGGCGCGGGCGGCGCGCGGGGCGTCTGGCGCTCCGGGGGCGGCGCCGACTCGGGTCGCGTCGAGCGTCGCCGCGCCGGGGAAGGGCCCGCGGATCTGCGCCCGCATGATGTCGCCGCCGATGTTGAACTCGACGACGATCGGCGCCCCGCTCATGTCGCCCACGAGCGTGAACGCCGTTGCGCCGGGCTCGCGTTCCCCGCGGAGCGAGAGTTCGCCCATCATGGTGACGACCGAGCCGCTGACGGTTGTCTCATCCTCGGTGTCGAGCTCGATGGTGGCGTCGAGAGAATCGGGCATCTCGCCCATGCCCTCCATCGCGGGCAGAGCGATGGAGCCCGCCCACGACCCGGCGACCCGGTTGGGGTCCGCGGCGGGCGCGGCTTCGACGGGTTCATCCGCCTTGGCGTCGTCACCCTCGGGCTTTTTTTCATCGATGTCCGGGCGGCCCCAGACGACCGTCGCGACGCTGGTCACAGCGCGCTGGGCGTAGAGCCATGCGTGGAAACTGCCCGCGATGTCCTCTTTGGGCGCCCGCTTCTGGCCGGTGGTCTCCTTGAAGAGCTTGGAGAGTTCATCGAAGAGCGCTTTGTCCCCTTCATCGATGCCGGTGGGGATGCGCCGGTTGATGTCGCGCCCGCGGTGGTCGGGCACGTTGACAACGTTGTCGTGCCGGCCGTAGGTGATCGCCATCGTGATGTTGGGGCGATCGATCACGAAGCGCGCCAAGGCCATCGACTCGGGCTCGCTGAGCTGGTGCGGCCCGGCGTCCAGCGCGTACTCCGGCCAGAGATGCATGAAGTTGCGGTCGAGATCGACGCCGCCGGCGCCGTCCTCGGCGATGCGGCCGTCGCCGTCCTCGTCGATCCCCTCGATGAACAGGGCGTGCGTCGCCCGCTCGCCTTTGGCCCAGTCGGGGGTCTTCATCAGTCGCGGCTCGTCCGGGTCGGGCAGGTGCGTGGGTTTGTGCGCAAGGCCCGGGTCGGCGAGACGCATCATGGTGATGACGCCGTCGGCGTTGAGGTCGTTTGGGCCGTCCTCGTTGGCGACGCCGTCTCGGTCGAGGTCGACCGGGCGCAGCGTTCCGATGTGCCCCTCGTTGACCGGGCCGAAGTTGCGCCCCGTGCCGTCGGGGTTCACGCGTGGGATCACGTACACCGTGACTTCCGAGAGCGATGCGCCGTTGTGCTCGAGCAATCGCTCAGCAACGCGGACCGCCGTCTCCGTGCCCACCCAGTGGCGACCGTCGAGGCCGGCCGTGATGAGCAGGGCCGGGCGTTTGTGCGCCTGGGTGTGGTCGTCCGAGAGCGTCAGGACGAAGAGCTCACGGCCCTCGCGGCTCTCGCCGATCGTGTCGAGGGTGCACATTGCGCTCGAGCCCGCCAGCGCGCGGACGCGTGCGCGGAGGCCGTCGTGGTCCATGTAGCCGTCGCGGAGCGCCGCGTTCGGCGAGGTCTGGGCGGTGGACGTCTGGGCGCTCAGCGTCAGCAGCGACGCCGGCAGCATGGCGAAGAGCGCTCCTCTCAGCAGCGCGCTCCGGTGTGCGTGTCTCGTCATCTCGTGGGGCATCCTTCTCCGGCGGGGGCGTGACGCGGCCGGATCGCGCTGGGGGTGACTCGGTAGCGTACCGGAGTCGGGCGTCGCGGTTGAGCCAGCGGGCTTTGCCGGCGCCAGCCGCGGGGCGTACGCTCGCGGCATGGAACGCGGCGCCCGCTCCTCCGAGGGCGAACCAATCCCCGACCCGCACAAGCCGAGTTGGCATTGCCCGACACGACGATCCGTCGTGTTCTGGCTGGCGACGCTCGGCGCCTTCACGCTGCTGTGGACGGTCTGGTGGGCGATCGATCCGGACGTCATACGCGAGAACGCGACGCTCGAACACGCGCAGAGCATCGCGCTGTTCTTTTCTGCGCTGTTGGCGCTCTCACGGGTCCGGCTCGGACGATTGCGGATCGACACGTACAGCGCGCTCGGGCTTGCCGTGCTCTGCTTCAGCTTTCTGGTCCGTGAGCTGGAGATCGGCGACACGCGCGAGGCGAGAGACCGTTTCGACTGGATCGTCCGCAGCCCGATCGTGGTGATGTGGCTGGCTCTGGGCGCGTTCGCGCTGTGGGACTTCAAAACGCTGTGGAAGCAGCGCGACCACCTCATCAGGAGTCAGTCGGCGCAGTTGGTGTTCGCCGCGGGCGTGATGTACCTGTGCGCGATGTTTTTCGACACGTTCGGTGAGGAGCGGTTCTTCGGCGTCCCGGCGATGCTGATCGAGGAGCTCTTCGAGTTCTACGCGCCCGTGCTGCTCTTTGGCGCCGCCGCGGTGATGCCCGTGAGCGTGCGCCCGCCGCGGCCGGCGGACGGCGGACGCCGCGTGGGGGCGGTCACTCCGCCGAAGCGCTCGAGCCGCTGATGTTCTTCACGTGCAGGTCGAACCAGTCAATCATCTCCGCAAGCACGTGCATGACAGACTCTCGCGCCTGATAGCCGTGGCTCTCGTGCGGCAGCATGACCAGCCGTGCGACGCCGCCGTGACCCTGGATGGCGTGGTACATGCGCTCGGACTGGATGGGGAACGTGCCCGAGTTATTGTCGATCTCGCCGTGGATCAGCAGGACCGGCGCCGTGATCTTGTGGGCGTGGGTGAAGGGGGAGAGGTTCATGTAGATCTCGGGCGCTTCCCAGAACGTGCGCCGCTCGCTCTGGAACCCGAAGGGCGTGAGCGTGCGGTTGTACGCGCCCGAGCGTGCGATGCCGGCTTTGAAAAGGTCCGAGTGGGCCATGAGGTGCGCCGTCATGAACGCGCCGTAGGAGTGCCCGCCGACGCCCACACGCTCGGGGTCGGCCACGCCCATCTCCACGGCCTTGTCGATCGCGGCCTGGGCGCTGGCGACGATCTGCTCGACGAAGGTGTCGTTGGCCGTTTCGGGATGGCCGACGACGGGCATCGTGGCGTCGTTCATGATCGCGTAGCCCTGCGTGAGGAAGAACAGGTGTGATGAACCCCCGATCTGCGTGAACCGCCACGGCGATCCGGAGACCTGCCCCGCGGTCGCGGGGTCGTTGAACTCGCGCGGGTACGCCCACACCAGCAGGGGCAGGCGGTCGCCCTCGCGGTAGTTGGCGGGCAGGTGCAGCGTGGCGCTGAGTTCGACGCCGTCGTCGCGCGTGTACGTCACGAGCTCCTTGCGGATGTCGCGGAGCTCCGGGGCGGGGTCTTCGAAGTGGGTCAACCGGCGCTCGGCCCCGGCGGCGAGGTCGATGGCAAAGTAGTTGGGCGGGTCATTGGGGGATTCGCGCCGGGTGATGACGCGGGCGCCGTCGTCGCTCAGAAGGTCGACGACGTATTCGTACCGCTCGCCCTCGTTGCGCCACAGACGCTCCGTCTCGAGCGTGGCGAGGTCCATGCGGTCCATGAAGGGCCGGTCGCCCTCGGGCGATGCGCCGGCGCCGGTGAGCACGATGGCGTTGTCCCGCACCATCACCACCCTGCGCCCATCGGGCGTGGTGGTGTCCACGGGGCTGCCCGGCGCGTTGTAGCGGTCGCGCACGGAGCGGTCCCAGACGAGGCGGTGCTCGGCGCGGGGGTTTTCGAAATCGAAGATCCACGTGCGTGACCACAGGCGGTCGCGGTCGTAGTCGCTGACCATCGTCTGGCTCGGGTCTTCCGTCCACGTGAGGCCCGCGTAGCGGTGCTCCGTGCGCAGCAGTTCGCGGGGCTCGGCGTCGAAGGGGGCGTCGAGAACCATCAGGCGATCGCGAAACTCGGCCTCGGTGCGGGGGTCGCCGCCGTCGAGCGCTTCCGCCCACACCAGCGTGTCAACGCCGGGGGCGTTCCGCCACTGCACCGAACGGCGCCCTGTCGGCACGCCCTGGATGGGCACGTTGTCGCGCAGCGGCTGGCTCACGACGTGGTGCACCATGCGGCCGCGCATATCCCAGACCTCGGTCGTCTCCGGGAAGAGGGACCACGGGTGCAGGTAGGAGTAAGGGCGCTCGATGCGCGTCACCAGCAGCAGGTCTCCGGAGGGGGAGATGCTCATGCCCCGGTACACACCGGGGGCGCCGATCTTGGTTTGCTCACCCGTGTCGGCGTCGATGCGCACGAACTGGGACGTGAAGTAGTGGTCGAAGAGCGCTTCGTCGTGGGCGTTGGAGAGCAGGTCCTGGAACGTGCGCACGGGGCCGGCGCGGCCCGTGGTCTCCTGGATAATGGGGCCGATGGGCGCCGCGGGCGCGGTGGGCGCCGGGCCGCGCCCGTCGGGGACGAGTTGCGCGAGGATTGCGCGTCCGTCGCGCGTCCACTGCGCAGCGCCACCCATGGTGGCGTTGAGAGTCGGACCGGTGAGCGCCCGGGCCTCGCCCGTCGCGACGTCGGTGACCCACAACTCGACGCCGTTGTCGCGCATCACCATGAACATGACCCGGTCGCCCGCGGGCGACCAAGTCGCGCCCGCGAGCCCGACGCCCTCGGGCGTGCGCACGCGCCGCTCCTCGCCCGTGGCGATGTCGCGGAACACCATGCCGACGATGGAGCGCGGGCCGTGAGTGGCGTTGGTGTTCGGGTTGATCCGTACGCCCGCCAGACGCAGCATCGGCTGGGCGAGTTCGCTGATCGGGGGCAGGTTCTCCCGCTCCATGAGCAGCATCGTTCGCCGCGAGGGATCGACGGAGACGAACGGCAGCGGGGCGGCGTCGAGGATGCGCACCACTTCGGGCGGAGGCAACCGGTAGGGCTCCTGGGCGAGGGCGGGTCCGGACGTCATGGTGAGCGCTCCGGCGCACAGCGCTGCGGCGGCGATCCACTCGCGTGGGTTCTGCATGGTCGTTCGCTCCTGATCGGTAGGGTGATTGGTCATGCTAGTCCCGAATCGTGGGGCACGCGCTGGGGATGGGCGGTCAGGACTCGCGACGTGCCGATCGGCGGCTCACGCTCGCCCCGAGCCACCCCTGGCGCCAGAAGTACGTGAGGAGGCCCGCCGCCACGGCGGCCATCAGCGCCAACGCCAGCGGGTACCCCAGAGCCCAGCGGAGTTCGGGCATGTTCCACGGCGACTCGTCGGGGTCGAAGTTCATCCCCCACACGCCGGCGATAAAGGTGAGGGGGATGAAGATCGTTGCGACAACCGTCAGCACGCGCATGATCTCGTTGGTGCGGTTGCTCACGCTGGAGAGGTACACATCGATAAAGGCGCCGGCGAGCTCCCGGTACGTCTCCAGCACATCGACGAGCTGCACGAGGTGGTCGTGCGCATCACGCAGGTAGGGGATCACTTGACGCGTGATCAGCGGGTGCCGGTCGCGCAGGAGCGAGCTGATCGCCTCCCGTTGCGGCCAGACCGCGCGACGCAGGGCCATGAGATCGCGTTTGGCGTGGAAGATCATGCCCAGCGTGTCGCGCTCGGGGTTGGCGAGCACACGCTCTTCCAGTTCCTCGAGCCGCTCGCCCATCCGTTCGAGGATGGGAAAGTACCCGTCGACGATCGCGTCGAGGATGATGCACGCGAGGAAATCCGCCCCGTGCGTGCGCACCAACCCCTTGCCGCGACGGATGCGCTCCCGCAGAGGGTCGAGGCAGTCGCCGTAGCGCTCCTGGAACGTCAGGACGAAGCCCTTGCCGAGGAAGACGCTCACCTGCTCGTGCATGATCTCGTCCCCATCCGTCACCGTGACCATGCGGGTGACGACGAACAACGAGTCTTCGTAGTCTTCGACCTTTGGCCGCTGACCGGTGTGCACGACGTCGGCCAGCGCCAGGGGGTGCACGCCGAATGTTTCGGCGATGGTGCGCAGGGTCTGCTCATCGCCCAGCCCTTGCACGTCGATCCACGCCACGTGTCCCTCGCGCACCACATCGGCGAGTTCGGCGGCGTCCTCGATGATCCGCTCTTCGACCTCCGCCCGGTTGTAGAAGAACACCCGGATCCGAGGCGGGGGCAGCCCCTCCACCGAGGCCAGGGCGCCGGGCGCCGACCCGGGCGCGACGGAGCGCCGCGACACGAGCGAGGCGCCGTGCGAGTGGAAGAAACGCAATCGCGTCATGAAGAGGCTCCTTGGGGGCGCCGCCCTCGCAGCATCGGCCCGCCTGTCTCGGGCAGGGAAGCGCGGTGTGGAAACCCCTCGCGGGTCGCCCGCGAACGGTGCGTCGGGCATCCGGCCGGGAGACGCCCCCGATTGCCGCTCTGAGGGCCCTGCGCTAGACTTGCTCAATCTACCTCCCCGGCCCCGGGATCGCTGCAGAGGGCGCCTCTGCGGAGCCGGTCCGGTATGTCTCACGAAGCGGGGCGGCCTGCACCGGCCTCGCCGCGAGCCTGCTCACCCTCCGGAATCGCCGCTGAGCGTGTTTCCGGCCCCGGTTCACACACGTCGGGCCCCCCGCCCGCCGAAGGAAAGTGCATGACCGCAGTGACCGCGTCGACAAAGACACGCCAGCGTCCGTCCAGCGACCTGTCCGACGAGACGCTGCACGGGTGGCTGCGCGACATGCAGCTCATCCGGGAGTTCGAGAACCGCACCACGCAGGCGTACCAGCAAGCCAAGATCGGCGGATTCTGCCACGTCTACACGGGGCAGGAGGCGCTGGTCGTCGGCACTTTCGCCAGCGTCGAGCACGACGACCCCGTCGTCACCGCCTACCGCGATCACGGGCACGCCCTGGCGCGGGGGATGTCCGCCCGCGCCTGCATGGCGGAGATGTTCGGGCGCACCACCGGCTGCGCCAAGGGCAAGGGCGGGTCGATGCACATGTTCGACAAGCCCAACCACCTCTACGGCGGCCACGGCATCGTCGGCGCCCAGACGCCCCTCGGCGCCGGCCTCGCCTTCGCCTGCAAGTACGAACTCGAAGTGATGAAGAAGGGCGAGAAGCGCGTCGCCCTGTGCTACCTCGGCGACGGCGCGCTCAACCAGGGCGCGCTGCACGAGGCCATGAACCTCGCCGGCCTGTGGTCGCTGCCGGTGATCTACATCGTCGAGAACAACGGCTACTCGATGGGCACCTCGATCGCGCGGGGCACCACCGCCGCCGACGACCTCACCAAGAAAGCCGACGCGTACGACATCGACGGCTTCTGCTTCGACGGCATGGACATCCTCGACGTGTACGACAACTTTAAGCCCATCGCGGACGAGTGCCGTGAGGAGCAGAAGCCCGCCTTCGTGGACATCCGCACGTACCGGTACAAGGGCCACTCGATGAGCGACCCCCAGAAGTACCGCACGCGCGACGAGGTGCAGAAGTACGAGAAGGAACGCGACTCGATCGCCATGCTCGCGGCCCACCTGATGAACGACCGCAAGTGCCTGAGCGAATCGCAGTGGCAGGAGCTGCAGGACGAGCTCGCCGCGATCGTGAAGGACGCGGTGCAGTTCGCCGAGGACAGCCCCTGGCCCGACCCGGAGAAGGAGCTCTACTCCGACGTGATGGTGAACCCCCAGAAGGGCATGAGCCCGAGCGGGGAGTACATCGAGGGCGCGAAGAACCCGCTGCTGGAGAACGAAGGGGACTGAGCGCCCGCCCAGCCCCGGAACACCCGCGCATGCCCGACACCGACCTCCCCATCCCGATCCCCATGGACCGCATCGCCGACTTCTGCCGGCGCTGGAAGATCACGGAGTTCGCGCTCTTCGGCTCCGTCCTGCGCGACGACTTCGGCCCCGAGAGCGACGTGGACGTGCTGGTGACGTTCGAGCCGGGGGCGCGCATCGGTCTCGTCTCGTTCGCTCGGCTCGAACGCGAACTCGGCGCGATCCTCGATCGGCCAGTCGACGTCGCGATGAAGCGGGCCATCCTCCACCACCCCGGACACCCCAGTCATAAGGACATCCTCACAACGGCGCGGGTGCTCTATGCCGCGTGATCGCGCCGAGCGAGACCGGCAGGCGATACAGGACATGCTCGCCGCGATGCACGATGCTCGGAAACACGTCGCGGGCATCGACAAGGCGGAGGCTAAGCCGGCGACGCATCACTACGACGCAGCCTTGTACCGCGTGCTCGTTGTCGGCGAGGCCGCGACCCGCATCTCGATGGAGCTCCGCGAACAGCACGCCGACATCCCGTGGACCGACATCATCGGGATGCGCAACATCGTCATACACGGCTACGAGAAGGTGGATTGGGACGTCGTGTGGGAGTCCATCCAGAACGAATTCCCCGCCCTCGAAAAGCAACTTCTCAACATCCTCCAGCGGATCTAAACACCCATGACCACCATCCCCCTCCACCCCTACGCCGACCCCGACCTCTTCCCCGAGGGCAAGGGCGACCGCATGATCCAGTTCCGTGAGGCCCTGCGCGAGGCCATGAGCGAGGAGATGCGCGAGGACGAGCGCATCTTCCTCATGGGCGAGGAGGTCGCGGAGTACAACGGCGCGTACAAGGTCTCGCAGGGCATGCTCGACGAGTTCGGCCCCAAGCGCATCGTCGACGCCCCCATCTCCGAGAACGGCTTCGCCGGCCTCGCCGTCGGCGCCGCGATGTACGGCCTGCGCCCCATCATCGAGTTCATGTCCTGGTCCTTCTCCCTCGTCGCGGCGGACCAGATCCTCAACAACGTCCCCAAGATGCTCTACATGTCCGGCGGGCAGTGGGGGTGCCCCTGCGTCTTCCGCGGCAACGACGGCGCCGGCGGGCAGCTCGGCTCCACGCACTCGTGGAGCGTCGAGGGCCTGTTCTCGAACGTGCCCGGCGTGAAGATCGCCATCCCCTCGTGCCCCTACGACGCCAAGGGCATGCTCAAGACCGCCATCCGCGACGACGACCCCGTCTTCTTCCTCGAGTCCGAGCGCATGCTGGGCGACAAGGCCCACGTGCCCGACCCCTCCGAGGGCGACCTGCTCGTCCCCTTCGGCAAGGCCGCGCTCCGGCGCACGGGCGATGACTGCACCCTCGTCTCCTTCGGGCGCCCCGTGAACTTCTGCATCGAGGCCGCCGACGAACTCCGCGAGGAGCACGGCGTCGAGGTCGATGTCCTCGACATGCGCACCATCCGCCCGTTGGACATGGATTCGATCATCGCCAGCCTCAAAAAGACCAACCGCCTCGTCGTCGTCGATCAGTGCTGGCCCTTCGCCTCCGTCGCCAGCGAGGTGATCGCCCAGACGTGCGAACGCGCCTTCGACCTGCTCGACCACCAACCCCTGCGCGTGAACTCCGACGACGTGCCGGCGCCGTACAGCAAGTCGCTGGAGAGCGCGTTCCTGCCGCACAAGGGGAAGATTGTGCGGGCGGTTCTGCGAACCGTGGGGAAATCGTAAAGCGGAAAACGTAAAGTGGAAATGAAGAACCGGGAATGCTCACGCAGGAAAGGTTGATACCCGAACATGCCTCGCTTGCCCGCCGATTTCCTTGAACGCGTCGAGTCGCTCTGCGACCGGGTCTTGGATTTGACCGAGGCGTTGTCGGGCGGCGCGTATCCGAGGCGGATTCTCGATCAGATCTCCGCGGCGGGCACGTCGGTGGGGGCCAATATGTACGAGGCCAATCAGGCGATGAGCCGCGCCGACTTTGTGAAATGCTGCGGGATTGCGGCGAAGGAACTGAGTGAGACGATATTCTGGGTGCGGCTCGTCGGTCGACGGCACTGGATCGAGCCATCGCGGCTGGCGCCGCTCGAAGCCGAGTGTCTTGAAGTGCTCAAGATCATCGGCGCCATCATCGCTCGTACAAAGGGCGCGCCACGTCCGACGGTTTGAGTCAACCGCATCATGTACGCTTTACGATTTCCACTTTACGCTTTCTGAGAATCCCCCATGCCGACAGAAATCACCATGCCGCGCCTGTCCGACACCATGGAGCAGGGGACCGTCATCAAGTGGAATGTGAAGGAAGGCGACGCCGTCAAGAGCGGCGACGTGCTCGCCGAGATCGAGACGGACAAGGCCACCATGGAGCTGGAGTCCTTCGATAACGGCACGGTGGCCGCGATGCTCGCGGGCGAGGGCGAGAGCGTCTCCGTGGGCTCGACGATCGTCGTGCTCGCCGAGAAGGGCGAGGACGCCGCCGAGGTCAAGGCGAAGTTCGCCAAGGGCGGCGCCGAGAAGGAATCCGGGAAGAACGGCGCCGAGTCGAAGCAGGCCGCATCGGGCAAGGGTGAGGACGCCGCCGCCTCCAACGGCAAGGCCGCGACCGCCGTCGCGGAGCCGAAGGACGGCGACGACGACAGCGGCGACCAGGAGTCGAAGCGGCAGAAGACCACGGGCGGCGATGACGAAGCCGCCGGCTCCGAGGAGACCGCCGGTTCCGAGGCTTCCACTTCCGGGGGCGGGGGCGGGGGGGGGCGGATCTTTGTCTCGCCGCTGGCTCGCAAGCTCGCCGACGACATGGGCGTGGACCTCAAGCGGCTCAAGGGCACCGGCCCCAGCGGCCGCATCGTCAAGGCCGATGTCGAAGCCGCGGCGGAGTCGGGCGAGAGCGGCGAGTCCGCCGGCAAGCGTCGGGGCGCCCCCGCGCCGGCCGCGGCGTCGGGCGCGGCGAAGCTCAAGGCCGAGACCGTCTCTCTTTCGAACATGCGCCGAACCATCGCGCGCCGCCTGATCGAGTCAAAGACCACCATCCCGCACTACCAGGTGACGGTCACGGTGGACATGGACCCGCTGCTCGACCTGCGCGAGCAACTCAACAGCCAGCTCAAGGCCCAGGGCGTGAAGCTCAGCGTGAACGACTTCCTCGTCCGCGCCTGCGCCGTGGCGATGCACCAGCACCCCTACGTCAACAGCGCGTGGGACGAGAGCAAAAAGGGCGAGGCCTCGATCCGGCTCCTCGAAACCGTGAACGTGGGCGTCGCCATCAGCATCCCGATCGAAAAGGGGGGCGGCCTCGTCGTCGCCACCCTGCGCGACGCCGACCGCATGGGCCTGCGCGACATCTCCACCAAGACCCGTGCCCTCGCCGAGAAGGCCCGCACCAAGGGCCTCACCATCGAGGAGCAGTCGGACTCCACCTTCACCATCTCCAACCTCGGCATGTACAACGTCGAGCACTTCACCGCCATCATCAACCCGCCCAACGTCGCGATCCTCGCCGTGGGCGCCGCCGTGAAGAAGCCCGTCGTCCGCGAGATCGACGATGAGGAGATGATCACCGTCGGCCACGAGATGCAGATGACGATGTCCAGCGACCACCGAGTGATCGACGGCGCGATGGCCGCGGAGTACCTCTCGACCCTCCGCGACCTGCTGGAGAACCCGGCGACGCTGCTGGT
>RECZ01000026.1 GCA_007693765.1 Phycisphaerales bacterium
GGGCGGGGGGGCGGGGGGGGGGGGGGGGGCGGTGTCCGGCGGGGCCGGCGCGGTGGCGGCCGGCGGCGGGGGCGTGGTCGATCGTGGAGATCGTGTGCCACCTCGCGGATGAAGAGGTGGAGGACTTTCGGGCGCGGTTGCGGTCGACGCTGGAGGACCCGGCGCGGGTTTGGGCGCCGATCGATCCGGAGGGGGCGGCGCGGGAGCGGGGGTATCAGGGGCGCGATGTTGGCGCGGCGATGGACGGCTTTGCGCGCGAGCGTGCGGCGTCGGTGGCGTGGTTGCGATCGCTTCGCGGGGCGGAATGGGGGCGCGCGTACGCGCATCCGACGCTGGGGACGATCAGCGCGGCGTCGCTGCTGGCGTCGTGGTCGGTGCACGATGCGCTGCACCTGCGGCAGATCGCCAAGCGGCTGTACGAGATGACGCTGCGCGACGCGGGGGATGCGTCGGTGGCGTACGCGGGGGGATGGTCAGACGTGTGATGCGTGCTCTTGATCACGCCATGGCGGCGTCGTTGATGACGGCCACGGCGAGTTTGGTGAGCGCGACATCGGCGTGCTTTTCCTCTTCCAGCGTTTTCTCGAGGAGTTTGGCTTCCTCGCCGCGGTCGAGCATCTCCGCGTACGTGCGCAGGCAGCCGTAGGAGGCGATCTCGTAGTGCTCGAGTTTCTGGGCCGCGCAGATGAGGCCGGCGTCGCGGGCGTCTTCCTCGCCCTCGTTCTCCACCACCTCTTCGGCCTCCTCGATGAGGCCCGCCGCGGCGGCGCAGACTTTTCGGCCGGCGGTTTTATCCATCATCTTCAGGATCTGATCGAGCCGGTCGCGGTGGATTTTCGTTTGCTCGAGATGGTGCTCGAACGCCTTCTTGAGATCGGGGTTGCTCGCGGCCTTGGCCATCTTCGGCAGGCCTTTGATGATCTGGCGCTCGCAGCTGTGCATGTCGCGGACCTGCTCGAGGTACAGGTCGGAAAGGGTGTTGATCTTCATGTGATTGCTCTCTCTTCTCTCAAATGACCGGGGGGTTATTCGTCCGTGTGGCCGGCGCTGCGCCAACCGTTTCGTTTGTTCTTCGGGTCCGCGCGCTGTGCTGGCCCCCCGTTCGGGGGGCGCGTCAGGCCGGTGTTGAGCGAGAGCTCCAGCGGCTCGCCGTTCACCACAACGACGGCGGGATCATCACTCGTCGGTTTGCGGCGGTCGGTGTTCATCGTTCTGCCGGCCTTCCCGGCCGGCGTCTCATCGCGTGTTCGCATGGTGTTTCTCCGGTCGAGGGCGGCGGCCCGGCTCACGCGAGGGCCAAAAAACGAAATGGCCGACCCGGCTTTGCACGTGTAGCGCGAAACCGTGTCGGCCTACGCATCAACTGGCCGTTCGCTCACCGAGAGGAGGGTGCGAGCGAGTTGCCCTTTGATTCATCTACCGGGGCGAAACACCGCCTGTTGCAGGCACACGTTCCGCGATCCAGCAGAAGAATACAACGCGTGCGCGCGAAGGCAAGAGAGGCAATCAACATTTTTGTATGAGGCGTTGTCGCCGATGCGAATCGCGTCGTCTTCGGTATTCACCCGGATATAGATCGCTGCGCCGTGCGTAGTTCCCCTCGTATCACGTCATTGTCACACGACCGTGTGGCCGGCGCGGGGCGGGGAGCCGCGGCGATCGCGTTGAGGCTCCGGGTATGACTGTAGCGCTGCTCGCGTGAAGCCTGTATGCACAAGCACCGATCATCGCTGCGCAGGAGGGCGACATTCGGCCGACGGTTGGCATCGCCGCGACGCTCGGGCGCGGTTCTCGAGTCGCTGCGCTCCGCCCGTTCGCATCTGTGCTCCGCCGATCAGCGCCCGATCCATGCTGCTTGAGCGTGTCGGCGCTGGATCGGAGAGATCCGGGCGTGTCGAGGGATCGTTGTTCGGCGGAGGGGCCGTGGTCAGGCCTCGGTGGCGCCGCAACGGCGAGCAGCGGGCGACGAAGCGGCCCGCGTTGTGTGGTTCGCCGGGGGTTACTCGCCGCGGCGGGCGGCGAGGGTGATCTCGCCGGTGTCGGCGAAGCCGACGCTGGGGCGGGATGCGCCGAGGTCGAAGAGGAGTTGGGGGATTGTGCCGGCCGCGAGGTAGCGGACGGCGCCGGAGAGGCGGTAGGCGCGGACGCGGGTGGTGTCGTCGGGGTCGTCGAGGTCGGCGATCGCGATGGCGGCGGGGACGGTGATGGTCTGCACGCCGCGGCGGCGGAGGGTGGCTTCGGCGCTGCGTTCGCCGGTGAAGACGGTGCGGCCGTCGAGCTCGAGGGTGTAGCGGATGACGCGGAGGGGGAGCTCGTCGGGGTTGGGGTTGGCGCCTGCGAGGGTGAAGTCGATGACGACGCCGTCCTCGGTGCGCTCGACGACCGAGGCGTTGACGACCTCGAAGGAGGGCGCCCGCGTGGCGCACGCGCCGAGCGCGAGCGTGCACGCGAGCGCGAAGACGGTGGCGATGGTGCGCGCGGGTGTGGTCATATCAGAATGAGGATACCGGCCCCCCCTGAAGGGCGCCCGTCGACCAGCGTCCCCCTGAACCAGCGCCGAGGCCCAACGCGCCCAAGCGCACAGGCGAAAACTTCCGGGGGGGAGTTAGCGGTTGCGGGTGCGGACGAGGTTGGGGTCGGCGACGATGTCGATGGGGATGATGCGTTCGGCGACAGCGCCGCCGGGGGCGCCCTTGTCGCGCATGGTGACCTTGAGTCGGTAGGAGCCGACGGTGAGGGTCTCGGGGAGTTCGATGCGTTGGACGACGAAGAAGTCGTTGCGTTTGTTGCGGGAGAAGTCGACGATCTCCTGCTCGGGCCGTCGCCACGCGAGGAGGCCGTCGGCCTCGTGGTAGAGGGAGAGTTCCTGGGTGAGTTCGACGCGCCAGCCGGCCTCGCCGTCGGGGCCTGTGGCTTGCTTGTGTGCGAAGCGGTCGACCTCGACGTAGACGATGGCGGGTTGGCGGCGCCCGGCGAGGAGCGTGGGGCCGGGCATCTCGGTGTAGCGGCCGAAGCCCTCGACGCGGGCGCAGAGGGCCGCGTGCAGGATGGCGAAGGGCTGGAAGGTGGCCATGCGGTCGCCGGCGCGGACGACGGCGCCGGCGAGTGCGCCGGGCTCCTGGGCGTTGCGGAGGCCGGAGTGGGCGTCGCGGATCATCTCGATCCAGACGTCGAGCACGTCGCGTTCGCGGGGGGTGAGGCCGGAGATGGGCGTGTGGCCCGCGGCGATGCCCGGGAGGATGAGTTCGAGGGCCGCGAGCGAGGCCATGGCGTGCACGGGCGAGGCGTCCTGATCGGATTGGTCGCGGAGGCGTGCGGCGAGTTCGGCGGCGAGGCGCTCGATGCGCTGCTCGAGCGTGGGCGGCGGCTCGACGAAGGGGCGGCTGGGGGCGGCGTCGGCGGCGTCGGGGGCGAGGTCGTCGAGCGCGACGGCGGGGCCGATGTTGGCTTCGGGCGCGGGGCCGCCGTCGACGAGCGGGGGCGTGCGGTCGGGGCTGCGCACGCTGCCCCAGTCGCCGTCGCGGTAGAGGCGGGCGGCGTCGTCGGCGTCGGCTTCGAGGCGTCGGCGGAGGTCGTCGTCGTCGGCGGCGAAGCGGTCGAGGCCGGTGTTGACGGTGTCGGGGGCGTCGTCGAGATCGGCGTCGGCGCGCTGGGGTTGCTGGGAGGCGCAGGCGGCGAGGAGCAGCGCGAGGGGGACGCTGGCGAGGAGCCGGCGCGGGGGCCGGTTGGTGCGGCTTGCCCGGGTGTCGTTGTTTGTTGCGGCGGTGTGTTGTGTGAGCACGGCGTGGCGCCTCCGGCGGGTGTCCGTGTGGGTGTGATCAGGCGTTGGGGTCTGCGAAGGCGAGGGCGAGGAGTTCGCAGGCGCGGTCGGCGTCGGAATACCCCGTCTTGGCGCGTCGGTCCAGTTCGACGGCGCGGGCGAGGAGGTCGGCGAGTCGGCGCGAGCCGGCGTGGCGGGCGTAGGCGTTGAGGGCCTTGAATTCGTCCTGTTTCCAGAACTTCGCCTGACGCGGCGCCGTGTGCTCGGGCACGCCCTCTTCGAGGAGGCGCGCGAGCGTGTGGAGTTTCCGGGCGAGGTCCGCCTCGGCCCACCACACGAGTTGGGAGGCGTGGCGGGAGATGCGCATCGCCTCGTTGACGACGCGGAGGCTCACCTCGGGGTCGCCGGTGGTGAGGGCGCGCTGGATGATCCAGACCTCGTCTTCGCGGGAGAGGCCGACGAACTCGCGGACGATCTCGGGCGTGATGGGCTCGCCGGCGGGGGCCGCGGCGGCGAGTTTGCCGAGTTCGGCGTCGATGCGTCCGATGTCGGCGCCGACGCGGTCGACGAGCGCGGTGGCGGCCTCGCGGGTGAGGACGGCGTCGTGCCGTTTCTCGGCGCGCTTGACGGCCCAGCCCGCGGCCTTGGCGGTCGAGAGGGGTTCGCACTTTTCGATCACGCCGACCTTGAGGATGAGCTTGTCGAGGTTGCCGCGGTTCCAGCGCGAGGCGCGGAGGACGAGCGTGACGTTGGCGGCGGGCGCGGCGGCGTAGCGCTCCATGATGGGGCGGTTGTCGCCGGCGATGAGGGTGTCGGCGTTGTCGACGACGACGATCTTGTGGCGCTGCATGAGGTCGAAGGAGCGGCACTCGTCGAGGACGTCGGCGATGGGGGTGTCGGCGCCGTCGTAGCGGAAGGTCTCGACGGCGTCCTCACCGAGTTCCTCTTGGAGGGACTCGCGGAGGGCGCGGGCGTATTCGTTCTGCAGGAAGGCGTCGGCGCCGTGGTAGACGGCGATGCGGGGCCCGGGGCCGTCGAAGGCGGTGGGGGCGGCTTTG
>RECZ01000025.1 GCA_007693765.1 Phycisphaerales bacterium
CCGTCGCGCTTCTGGCGATGGGCGGCCTCGTCGCGATGCGCCGTCGGCGCTGAAGCCGCGCTCGCGCGGGAACACGTACCGCACAACTCGTGACATCAATTCGCACGCCGCGGGCACCTCCGGGCCCGCGGCGTGCGCGCGAACAACGACCGCCCCCGGAACATCGAGGCGGAGCAGCCGACGAAAATCCCCTTGCAGCAGCCGAAATCTCGCCGGCGAGGCGGGATTGTGAATTTTCCCTTCGCACAAAGAAAACCCTTGGACGGCGCGGCCTCGTCGGATACCCTGTTCGTGTGGCTGTGTTGCGGGCCGAGACGCCCCCCGCCGCACAATGTCAGCGCTGCTCAAGCAGCAGCGCTGTGGGAAACACGTCGGTTCTCGACCGCGAGAACCGTGGAACACGTCGTAGGAGGAACCAGCATGTCAATCGGTATTCGTACCCCAGTGTGCGCTATCGCCGTGGGCGCCCTCGCCTTCGTCGCCGGCCCCGCGTCCGCGACCACCAACCTCATCGGCTTTAATTTCACCACCGCGGCCGCGACGACGCCCGACCCGCAGAACTGGAACCGCGTCTCGTTCGAGAACGGCGTGCTGAGCAACGCCATCGATGACACGGGCGCCGTCACGGGCGTCAACCTCTCGGTCAGCGGCACGCCCCTGGGCGGCCTCCTCTATCTGAGCACGAGCACGCTCGCGCCCAACGCCACGCCGCAGCACAGCTACGACCTCTCCGGCATGGTCGGCTACGGCTTCCGCGCTGGCGAATCGCTCTCGGTCACGCTCTCGGGCCTCAAGGCGAACGACCCCTACGAGTTCTGGTTCGTCGCGTACCGCGGCGGCGGCGCGATCGACAACCTCGTCCGCGTCAGCAACGGCGACGTCATGGACGCCTTCAACGTCGCGCAGCAGGTCGCGTTCGCCGACAACGACGGCCGCTTCCTCGTCAACTCCACGCTCTCGTCCGATACGCAGCAGTGGAACGACCTCTCGCTCATCACCAACGCCAGCAGCAACGGCACGATCACGTTCAACTGGGCCGCGCAGACGCAGACGCCCGTCATCGGCGCCCTCGCCATCCGCTGGGTGCCCGCGCCCGGCCCCGTCGCGCTTCTGGCGATGGGCGGCCTCGTCGCGATGCGCCGTCGGCGCTGAAGCCGCGCTCGTGCGGGAACACGTCCCGCACCCAAGCAGGCACTTCTCATCAAGCACGCCGCGGATCCCCCCCGGATCCGCGGCGTTCTATGCGCGCAGCCCGGGCGTTGCGCGATGCGCCGGAACGCCGGAGGACCTCGAAAAAAAGACTGGATCGGCGAGCGCGTTCGCTTTACACTGATCTGCGACGGCGGCGCCCGCTCGGGCGCACTCGCCGCGATCGTGGGCCTTGTCTGTTCAAAAGGCCTTGGGAAACACGTCGGCTCCGTGCGCGGAGCCATGGAAACACGTCAAGGAGGCACAACACATGCCTGCAATCAAACGCCTCGGCGCATGCGCCATCGCGGCAGTTGGGGCGTTCGCCTGCGCTGCGGCGAGCGCCACCACAACGAACAACGTTCTCAACGCCAACCCCGGCCCCGCCAACAACGGCGGCTCGGTGAACTGGGCCATGTTCTTCGATGTCACGGCCACCGGGGCCCTCCCCATCGAGATCACCCACCTCACCACCGCAAGCAACGCGACCGCCGGCAGCGGCCTGGCGTTCGAGGTATGGGTACGCGACGGCTCCGGTCTGGGCGGCCCCGCCAACTCCGGCCCCGGCAGCGACCCCGCAGGGTGGAGCCTCCTCGGCGTCGCAAACGGCGTGCAGGGCCCGGTCAGCAGCGGCGTCTCCGAGTTGATCGACATCCCCAACATCTTCATCGGCGCCGGCGACACCGTGGGCGTCGCGCTCCGCTTCACCGTCGCCGGGCCGCGCTACTTCGGCACGGGCGCCCCGCCGTACGGCGTCTACAACGACGGTAACCTCATGCTGACCACCGGCGACGTGCGCTCCGTGCCCTTCACCACCGGCGGCTCCTTCTTCTCCTCGCGCGAGCTCGTCGGCGAGCTGCACTACAAGATCATCCCCACGCCCGGCGCCGCCGCCCTGTTCGGGCTCTGCGGCCTCGCCGCGGCCCGCCGCCGACGCTGACGACCGGAGCGACAACACCGCGCAGAACGACGACGCCCGCCGCGCACGGCGGGCGTCGTTCTTTTTATCGCTCATCACGTTGCGCGCTCCCCCCGTGCCCAGCGCCGGACTCACGCGGCCCGGCGCATCTCGTAGGCGATGCCCAGCTCGTACGCGCCGTCGCGCTCCGTGCAGCGCACCACCACGCCCGTGCACCAATTGCCGTGCACGGGGTCGATCCGCAGGCTGATGCGCGAGCCCGTCTCGACGGGCGTGTCATTCGTCACGCACAGCCCCGACTGGCTCGCGTTCTTCAGGCCCAGTCGCATGACCCAGGGCATGTGTCGCCCGTTCGCCAGCACGCCCTGCAGCGTGCCCGAGGCGTGGGCGCGCTCGCCGACGCGGCGGTCGAAAACGGTCTGGTCGGGCTTGGGTTCGTGGAAGGGAATGGCGTCCATGATGAGCCCCATGCTGCGGTGAACGCCCAGCCGCCATGGCCGAGCAGTGCCGGAGTTATCGACGCCGCGGCCGCCCGACTTCACGCCGACCGAGAATCCCGTACACCCACACACCCCCGCTCCCCCCCGCCACGACCCTCACGCCCACACAAAACCCCCCGAAACAGGCGTGCCGCGGCGGCGATCACTCCGCCTCCGACCGCTCCATCCGCTGGGCGATGCGGAACGCCAACTCCATCGACTGCTGGTAGTTGAGCCGCGGGTCGCACAGCGAGGCGTAGTTGCGCTCGAGGTCGCCCTCGGTGACGCCCGAGGCGCCGCCCACGCACTCCGTCACGTCCTCGCCCGTCAGCTCGAAGTGCACACCCCCCAGCGTGCCGCCCATGGCCGCGTGCAGCTCGAAGGCCGCCTCGAGCTCGCTCAGGATGTCCTCGAACGAGCGCGTCTTGACCCCGCCCGACGTCGTCGTCGTGTTGCCGTGCATCGGGTCGCACACCCACAACACCCGCAGCCCCTCGTCGCGCACGGCCCGCACGATCGGCTCCGCCGCCGCCGCGAACCGCGCGGCGCCCATCCGCGTGATCAGCGCCATCTTGCCCGTCTCGTTGCCCGGGTTCAGCGCCCGCACCAGCGCGACGACCTCCCCCGGCTGCGCCGTGGGCCCGATCTTCACCCCCACCGGGTTGGCCACGCCGCGCAGGTACTCGACGTGCGCGCCGTCGAGCGCGCGCGTCCGCTCGCCCAGCCAGGGCATGTGCGTGGTGAGGTTGTAGTGCATCGTGCGCCGGGGCACGCGACGCGTCTGCGCCGATTCGTAGTGCAGGTTCAGCGCCTCGTGGCTGGTGAAGAACTCCACGCGCGAGAGCTCGTCCACGCTCGTCTCGCCCAGCGCCTCCATGAACCGCAGCGCCCCGGAGAGCTCGCTCCGCATCCGCTCGTACCGCGCCCGCAGGTCCGGCGGCAGGTCGGCGTGGTGGAAGAAGGAGAGGTCCCAGTACTCGGGGTGGTGCAGGTCGGCGAAGCCGCCCTCGACGAGCGAGCGCACGAAGTTCAGCGTCATCGCCGCGTGCTGGTACGCCCGCACCATCAGGTGCGGGTCCGTGCGCCGGGCGTCGGGCGAGAACTCGGCGCGGTTGATGAGGTCGCCGAAGTACGAGGGCAGCGTCGTCTCTTCCCCGCCGCCGTTGCGCGTCTCCGTCTGCTGCGAACGCGGCTTGGCGTACTGCCCCGCGAACCGCCCCACGCGGATCACCGGGCGTTTGGAGCCGTGCACCAGCACCAGCGACATCTGCAGCAGGATCTTGAGCTTGTTGGTGATGACGTCCGGCCGGCAGTCGTCGAGCGTCTCGGCGCAGTCGCCGCCCTGAAGCAGGAACCGCTTCCCCTCCTGCGCCTCGCCCATGAGCGTCTTGAGCCGCTCGATCTCCCACGACGTCACCAGCGGCGGCAGCGACCCCAGTTTCCGCAGCGCCCCCTCCAGCGCCCGCGCATCCTCGTAGAGCACGTGGTGCGCGATCGGACGCGACCGCCACGACTCGGGCGTCCACACGCCCTCCGCGCCGGCGGGGTCTGCGTTCGGGTTGTGCGACGGTTGTGCGCTCATCAGATGAAGTTCGTCCTCGCCGCGTGCGGCGCGGAGTCTATGTCGGCCCGATCCTCCCCCCGCGCCCGCACGCTTTGCCGCCCTGCGCCCGCGCCGGCCTCCGACTCCCCCCCAGAGCCACCCTCGGAACCTCCCGAGCCACCGGCCCGCGGCGATCCCGGATCCGGGCAAATCACCCATTCCGACGGGCGTTATAGGACGCAAACGAGCCATTTCGCTGGTTTTGCGTGTTTTTTGACCTCCGAAGTTTATGTCCCCCCCAACACGGGCCGATGCGGAACGTCAATCGGGCGTTATCGCGGCGTGGGCCGCTGCCCGAAACGCTCCCGCCACGGGACGGGAGCGAGCCGCTTCCGCCCGAGCAACCCCAACACCGGGGACGCCGGCAACCAGCACACACCTCCCGAACACCGGAGTCAGCAACGATGGCCACGACCCGAACCCGACGCACGCGCTCCACCAAGAGCGCCACCACGACCCGACGCCACAAGGCGAAATCCACCCGCGCCACCGGCGCCCGCAAGAGCACGGCCCGCAAGCCCGCGAAGCGCACCGCCCGCAAGAGCACCGCTCGCAAGCCCGC
This sequence comes from Phycisphaerales bacterium, assembly GCA_007693765.1. Taxonomy (GTDB): domain Bacteria; phylum Planctomycetota; class Phycisphaerae; order Phycisphaerales; family UBA1924; genus RECZ01. The sequence continues at coordinate 4,752 of RECZ01000025.1, forward strand.
CGCCCGCAAGTCGGCGACCCGCAAGCCCGCCAAG
>RECZ01000118.1 GCA_007693765.1 Phycisphaerales bacterium
GCGGTTCTTCTGGAAGATGTCCACGCCCTCCATGTCGGGCGTGCAGACGAGGGCGGTGATCTTCTCCTTGCCGTCGGCCATCTTCTGGCGGGCCATGACGGTGAAGATGCCGGAGATGGCGCCGGAGGTGGCCCACTTCTTCTCGCCGTTGAGGATGTAGGTCTGGGAGGCCTCGTCCCACTCGCAGCGGGTCTCCTGGCCGCCGGCGTCGCAGCCGACGTTGGGCTCGGAGAGGCAGAAGGCGCTGAGCCACTCCTTGGCGAGCTTGGGCAGCCAGCGCTGCTTCTGCTCCTCGGTGCCGTAGAGCATGATCGCCTTGCACCCGATGGACTGGTGCGCCGAGACCAGCACCGCGGTCGAGCCGCAGTGCGAGCCGATGCGCTCGAGCACGCGGTTGTACGAGGTGATGCCCAGCCCGAGGCCGCCGTGCTCGCGCGGGATGGTCATGCCCAGCACGCCGAGGTCGAAGAGGCGGTCGATCACCCAGCGGGGGATCTCCTGGTCCTGATCGATCTGGAGCGAGGGGTGTTCGTTGTTCAGGTACTCGTCGAGCGCCGCCAGCAGTTGATCGCAGCGCGCCGTCTCCTCCGCGTCCACCGTCGGGTACGGGAAGACGAGCTCTTCGCGGAAGTTGCCCCAGAACAGGTTTTTGATGAACCCCATCTCGCTGGGATCGGGGCCGAGCATGGCCTCGGCGTCGGCGATCATCTTGCGGTCCCGCTCGGAGAGGTTCTTGAGGTCTTTGAGTCCGGACATGGCTTTCTCGCTCGTTTCGTGGTGATCCCAGACTGGCGGAGTTCGCGCCGACGGTTCGGTTATTTGGACTTGGCGAAGAACGCCGCGAGTTTCTCGCGCGCGACTTCGGTGTTGCGCAGCTCGATGAGCAGGCGGCGCTCTTCACGCAGCGCGGCCTCCCACCCTTCCTCCACCCCGGTGCGCACGCAGCGGGCCACCGCGCGGGCGGCGCCCGTGTCGGGCAATTCGGGGCCGATGCGCTCCAGCGCCTCACGGCACCCTTCGCGTCGATCGTCGTCCCCGATGCTCCGGGGGTGTGCGCGGGGCGCGGCCTTGGGGCGGCGCCCCGCCCGCTCGCGGGCCGCGTGCAGCAGGCGCGAGGGCTGGTCGAGGAGCTCGTCGATGAGCCCGTGTTCGCGGGCCGCCTTCACGTCGAAGGTCTCGCCGGTGGCGGTCATGCGGATCGCCCGGTCGGGGGCCATGCGCGCCGGGAGCAGGTTGGTGCCGCCCCAGCCGGGGCAGATGCCCAGCCCCGCCTCGGGCAGGCCCACGGGGTACGGGCGCGCCGGCTTCTCGGGCGTGCCGGCGGGCATGGAGGCGACGAGCAGGTCGCAGTGCATCGCCAGTTCGAGCCCGCCGCCGAGGGCCGCGCCGTTGATCGCGGCGACCGTGGTGCACGGCAGCGAGGCGATGCGACCCATCACGCGGGCGCCGAGCGTCAGGTACTCGTCCAGCTCCGCGTCGTTGAGGCCGTCGATCTCTTTCAGGTCGGCGCCGGCGACAAAGACGCGGGCGGAGGCCGAGGCCAGGACGAGGCCGCGCACGTCGTCGCCGATGGCGTCGAGCGCGGCGTCGATGCGTCGGAAGAGGTCGCGGTCCAGCACGACGACGGGCCGCTCGGACTGTTCCAGCCACAGCGTGACGACGCCCTCGGTGGAGCCGTGCTCGTCGCGCTCGTGCCGGAGTGGGGTCATCGTGGTCGCTCCGCGGTCGTGCCCGATGCTGGGCGGGTCGGCTGGGGGGTCAGGAAGCGCCCGGACGGCGCTGGATTCGGTCTTTGATCGGTTGGCGATCCGGATACCCGTCCGGATCGCCGGGACGCCGTCCCCTCCACCGTGGGGGGCGTCATCGGGCACAGTATAGGGCAATCAGACCCCGCCGACCCGCTTATTCCGTCCCGAGGGTGTGGTCGCCGGGGGCCGCACCTTCGGGCTCGGGCGCGCGGAGGCGGAAGTCCGCCAGCAGCGTGGCGCCCCGCACCTCGCAGCCGAGCTCCCGCAGCCACGCGGCCACCGCCGTGTTGCAGTGATTGAAGAGCCAGTACGAGTCGTCGTCGTGGACGAACTCGAGCCCGTACCGGGGGTTGTTGCGGGCCGTGTCGGCGTGGGCGTCGAATCTTTCGCGCAGCCGGCGCTCCAGGGCCGCGGCGCGTTCGCGATCCACGCTGACCTCGATCACGGTGACGACGCGCATGTGTCGTTGTGCATCCGAGGCGTCGACGAACACGGGCCACGTGCTCCGGCCCAGCGCCCCGCGGCTCGGGATCAGCACGACGCCCGGCGTGCGCCACCAGCCGTCCTTATTGAGTGCGAACCAGTTCCACTCGCCGTAGGCGTACTCCACGGCTTCGCCCTCCGGCGTGGGCAGGACGAGGCTGGAGTGGCGCCCGTAATCGGCGATGTAGACGCGGACGGGGTCGTGAACGTTCGCCGGGGGCGTGATGACGGCGCCGCAGCCGACGAAGAGCGCGCTCGCGCCCCCGAGCAGGGCGAGAACGCCGATGAGGAGCGTGCGGCGCCGGCGCGTGCGGCGGAGGCTCTCAGGAGCGTCGTTGGAACTTTTTGCGGAGGGCATCGCGTGCCTCCTCGGTGGAGATGACCTCGGCGGAGATCGCGGCGCCGCGCACGACGAGAGCGCGGTCCGTCGATCCGTCCAGTTCGTTCAACCACATCTTTGTCGCGCGAAGGGCCCGGGGCCCGGCCTTCGCGAGGCGTTGCGCCAGTTCGTGCGTCGCGCTGTCGAGTTCGTCCTGCGGCACGACGCGCGTGACGAGGCCGAGTTCGTGCGCGCGATCGCCGCTCATGACGCCGCCTTCGAGCAGGACGCGACGGGCGGCGCCGGGGCCGATCTTTTTGATGAGCCACGGGGCGACGACCGCCGGGCAGACGCCCAGGTCCACCTCGGGGTAGCCGAGTTTGGCCTCGGGGTGAGTAATCGCGAAGTCGCAGACGCACGCGAGGCCGCACCCGCCCCCGATCGCGGCGCCGCGCACGAGGGCGATGGTGGCGCAGGGCAGCGCGCGGAGTTCGAGGGTGAGTTCGGCGATCTCGGAGAGGAGTTTCGCGGGCGCGCCGGGGACGTCGAGCACGGCCTTGAGGTCCATCCCGGCGCAGAACGCGGGCCCGGCGCCGGCGACGACACACGCGCGCACGTCGCCGCGCTGCGCCAGTTCGCCCACGCGGGCACGTAGGGCGCCCAGTAGTTCGATGGAGAGCGCGTTGCGCGCCTCGGGGCGGTTGAGCGTCAGCGTGGCGACGCCATCGGAGACGGAGAGCAGGGCGAGGTCGGTCATGGGCGGTGCTTCGGGCGGGGATTGTGCAATGCGGTCGATGCGTCGTGCCACCGACTTGCGGAGCAAGTCGGTGCTGTGCGGTGTGTGATTGTGCGCGTGTTGACCATCGGAAGACACCGACTTCGAAGCGAAGTCGGTGGCACGGGGTGTGTGCTGTGGTGCGTGCGGGGGTTTGTGCTTTGGTGTGTGCCGTGGCGTCGCGCAGCGTCGCCACGGTCCGGGCGGTGCATGAATCGTGGCGACGCTGCGCGACGCCACGGCACACGGGATTGGGGCTGACCGATGGGCGCCTTGTTCATGCCTTCTTCCCCCACATCGCGGCGAGGAGTTCGCGTTCCTCGTCGCCCCCCGCGAGGGAGAGCGAGACGTGCAGCGCGCGGTCGAAGACGTCGTCGTTGTCGGAGCCGTCGAGCTCGTTCAGCCACGCCTTGGTCGCCCGCAGGGCGTGGGGCGGTTTGGCGGCGAGCGCGCGAGCGATCTCGTGCGCGCGCGGGCGCACGTCCTCGGGTCGGTCGACGCACTCGTGGGCGAGGCCGGTGCGCAGCGCCTCGCGCCCGTCGATGAGGTTGGTGTCGAGCAGGCGCTGGCGGGCGCCGCCGTCGTGCATGGCGAGGCGCAGCAGGGGCGAGGTGAGCGCGGGGCTGACGCCCAGTCGCAGCACGGGGTAGCCGAGCGAGGCCTTCGCGTCCGTCACCACGACGTCGCAGCCGCCGAGCAGGGCGCAGCCGCCGGCGATGGCGCCGCCCTGGGCCGCGCCGACCACGGGCACGGGCGCGCGCCGGAGCGCGCGGGCGGCGCGCGAGAGCTCGGCGAGCAGGTCGCGCATCGCGCCGCCGGTCGCGTCGTCGCGGCAGAGGGTGAGGTCGAAGCCGGCGCAGAAGACACCCCCCTCGCCTTCGAGCAGGATCGCGCGGGCGCCGCGCTGTGTCGCCGACGCGGCGTGGGCGCCGATCTCGCGCAGCATGCCGGGCGTGAGGGCGTTGCGCTTGTCGGCGCGGTCGAGGGCGATTCGCCCCACCGCGTGCTCGTCGAGGGTGAAGCGGATCACGTCGGCTCTTCCGGATCGGCGTCGCGCTCGCGGGCGGCGCGCACGGTGTCGCGGGCGAAGCTCGCGGCGTGGGCGAGGGCGTCGAGGTCGACGCCGGTGGTGAAGCCCAGCTCGTGCGCTGCGCCGACGACGACGCGCGTCGCGACATTGCCCGGCGCGGGGGCGTCGCGCGTTCCGGCGTAGGGGCAGCCGCCCAGGCCGGCGAGGGCGCCGTCGAAGGAGCGCACGCCGCGCTCCAGGGCGCGGATCACGCACAGGCGCGCTCGCCCGAAGGTGTCGTGCAGGTGCAGGGTGAGGGCGCCGATCTCGCGGTCGTCGAACTCGTGCAGCAGGGCGTCGATGTCGTCGGGGTGGGCGACGCCGATGGTGTCGCCCAGGTCGATCTCCGCCTCGTGGCCGTCGGGCACGAGCGCGCGCAGCGCATCGACCACGCGGCGGACCTCGCGCGGCGCGATCGGCCCCTCGAAGGGGCACGCCACGGCGCACGAGACGTACATCCGCACCGCCATGCCCATCTCGAACGCGCGGGGCAGGAAGGCGCTGAAGCGTTCGAGCGTCTCGTCGATGGTCGCGTTGGTGTTGCGCTTCGAGAACGTCTCCGACGCCGCGGTGAAGACCGCGATCTTGAGGGGGAACCCGCCCCCGGGGTCGTGGAACGCCCGGGCGCGCTCGAAGCCCTTGTCGTTGGGGACGAGCGCCGAGATCACCGGTCGCCCGCCCTCCGCCCCCGGATGGCGATCGGCGGGGCGCTGCGCGGCGCGGAACCCCTCCCGCACCAGCCCCAGCACCTCCTCCGCATCGCCCAGTTGGGGCACCCACTTGGCCGACACAAAGGACGTGGCCTCGATCTCGTCCACGCCGACGTCGGCGAGCATGGCGATGAGGCGGGCCTTTTCCTGCGTGGGGACGACGCCGCGCTCGTTCTGGAGCCCGTCACGGGGGGAGACGTCGGTGATGCGCACGCGGTCGGCCATCGGGCGCATGGTACACGGGGGGGCAAGGGTTGCCCGCGCGGGGCGGCGGGCGCCGGCGCGATCCGCGGGCGGGCCCGGAGCGGGGGTCTAGTTCAATGTGGAACGCTCGGCGTTGATCCGCGACACGAGGGTCTCGATGGCGCCCGTGATGTATTCACGAAGCTCCGGCAACGCGTCTTCGTCCTGCATCGCGGCCTGCAGGTGGCGCAGCGCGGTCTCGGGTTGGTCGTCGCGCGCGTACGCGGTGGCGATCACGGTGCGATCGAGCGCGCTAAGGTCGCCGCTCTCGATGAGCCGCTGCGCGATGATCAGGGCCTCCTCGGTGCGCCCGTCCATGGAGAGGAGCGTGATGAGGGAGTGCGCCACACTGGGGTCGTCGGCGCCGTTCAGGTACGCGGTCGTGTAGTGGTCGAACGCGCGCTCGCCATCGCCCTCGCGTATCGCGTGATGCCCGAGGATGGCGCACATGTTCGGTTCGTTCGGGAGCTGCGCGCAGACGCGCATCGCGTGCTCCGCGGCCTCGGCGAAACGCTCCTCACGCGCGAGCAGGCACGCGCAGGCGTAGTGGGCCCGCACGAGGTTCGGCACGGCGGCCGCGACGCGGAGGTAGACCCGCAACGCGTCGGCGTCCCGGTCCTTCTCGAGCATGCTCTCGGCGCGGTTCAGGACCAGCGTCCAGTACACGGCGCGTGAGGCGTCGAGCAATCTGCGCATGGGGCGTCTCCTCCCGGCGTCACGCCGGTGTGAACGGTTGCGGATGCGTGAGGATGGTGCGCCCGTGCGGTTCGGGCCGTGCCCCGTTGGGGCGACGCCGCGGCGCGATGCGATGCGGTGCGGCCGCGGCGGGCGGATTGTATGCACGCGTCAAACGCTGAGGGCGCGGGGTGACAGCGCTGTGTCAGCGACGGCGCGCCCGAGCCGGCCTCATACTGCGAGTGAGCGCCGTCACCGGCGGGGGGCGTCGAGCAGGAGGGCCCGCAGCATCGCCGCGAGCCACGTGCGGCGTGTCTCCGTGAGCGATCGCCCGAGGTGGATTTCCCGGTCGGCCTCGATGACGATCTCCATGCTGGGCCGGCTGTTCATGCTGTTGCGGTGGCGGCTCGCGCCGCCCATCGACGTGCTCGATTGAATCTTCGACTCGCGCATCTGGATCGACCTCACGCGCGTCGCGTCGAAGCGGCGCGTCCATCGCAGCCGCCCGACGCCGGAGCGCACCTCGCCGTGCGCATCCGAGAGGTCGGCCTCGACGCGACCGAACCACGAGTACGCCGCGATGATCGCCGTCACGGCGCCGACGAGCACGAAGGGAAACAGGAACACCGCCAGGAAGATCGTCGCCCCGACGCTCATCGGTTCGCCGTCTTTGCCCTTGGGGTCCGGCAGCGGCGCCCACGACGGGAGCGGGCCGATCACGTGCGTGTAGACGGCGCCCGCGAGCACGAGCAGGAACACCGACACGATGGCGTTCCAGAAGAGCGTGAACAACGTCATGAACGCGCCGATCGAGACGCATCGGGCCGGGCAGAGCAGGTGAACCCCGTGCGCCGTCTCGGTCACGCGGCACCCCGGGGGCGGCTCATCGCCGATCGCGGCGGCGTCGCTCGCGGCCTCGATCAGCCGCGACAGCCGGTGCATCCCGCCGCACGAGCGGCAGACGGCCACGCCCTCGGCGATGTTCACATCGTCGGGCGTCACCTCGCTGCGGCATGTGGGGCAGAGGGGCATCGAATATCAATATACATTCAACCGCTGCGCCCCCAGCCATCGGCCCCCGGCGTGCGGCGCACTGATCCTGTGGCCCGAAACCGGCGGCGAGATCATGTGTTAAGCCGTGGGGACATCGTGCCACCGACTTGCAGAGCAAGTCGGTGCTTCCGGGTGTGGTGTCGCGCGATGCGAACGTGTGAGAAGACACCGACTTCGTTCCGAAGTCGGTGGCACGGTTGTGGTTGCGGGCGGCGGACATCACTGCAGCGCGCTCGTGCGGAAGGGGCGCCTATCGGGATAGTTGCCGGTCATCGAGGGGGGCTTGGCGCCATCGTCTCCGGCGCCCGCTGTTTGCTCGCCACCAAGCGGTCATGAAGAACGGCCGCGAGCCAGCGCCGAGTGTCATCATCATTGTACATCGCGAGTCGATGTCTTTGGTTGTCGCCAATAACGACATACTTGTTCGAAGTGCCGTCGCGGGCCACCAGTCGTCCCTCGGCGATACGCACCGAGGAGACGCTTTGGGGTTCGAATCGCGCCCTCCACCTGAAGGGTCCGATCGAGTGCAGGATCGATCCCTCACTATCTCGGATGCGCACTTCGGTCCCGCCAAAGCACAGCCACGTCAAAGCGACGCAAAACATCAGCGCGACTGCGCCAAAGAACGCGGAGTATATCAGTGTGAATGAACGAGGCGAGGACGGATCATTCCAAAAGATCAGAATTATAAACGGTAAAGGAAAGATGATGAAGCACAGGCCGAACTATAAAAAGAAAAATCTGTACACGCCTTTGGCCGCCGGCCAGCGTGCCACGAACTCCCCTCCTTCATCATGCAGGGAACATCGTTTCGGCGCACCCTTCGTCAGAATGCTCGGCGCGTCCGCCGGATCAAAGAACTGCTTTGGATTGAAGGTACGCCCGCACCGAACGCACCGGATCGCGCCTGCTGGCGCGTCGAGGTTCTCGGCCTCTGTCTGCGCTTGGCATCGTGGGCAGTGAAACATGCAAGCCAGTGTACCGATCCGGGGCATGCGCAGGTCTGGCAGCCGCATGAGGCCGCAAGGGTTATGTTCTCACGTCTGCAGCACGCCCGTGCGGAACTCGCGGTCTGTGGGCCAGTTGGTGGTCATGGTGAGGGCCGAGGCGAGTTCGTCGCGGGTTTTGTGGGGCTGGATGATGCGGTCCAGCCACAGGCGGGCGGCGCCGTGGCGGATGTCCTGCTGCTCGGTGTACGAGTCGTGCACCGCCTTGAGGATAGCCTTGCGTGTCTCTTCGTCGATCTCCTCGCCTTTGCGTTCGCGGCTGCGCTGCTCGATCGTCGCGAGCACGCCGGTGGCCTGGGCGGCGCCCATGACGGAGCACTTGCTGCCGGGCCATGCGAGGGTGAGGAAGGGGTCGAAGGCGCGTCCGCACATGGCGTAGTTCCCGGCGCCGTAGGAGCCGCCGATGATCAGCGCGATCTTGGGCACCACGCAGTTGGCCATGGCGTTCACCATCTTGGCGCCGGCGCGGATGATGCCGTGCTGCTCGCTCTCGCGCCCGACCATGAAGCCGGTGGTGTCGTGGACGAAGACGATGGGCAGGCGCTTCTGGTTGCAGTCCATGATGAAGCGGGCGGCCTTGTCGGCGGAGTCGTGGTAGATCACGCCCCCGATCTGGACGCCGCCCTCGGCGGGCTTCACGACCTGCTTCTGGTTGGCGACGATCCCGCACGGGCGGCCCTTGATCGTGGCGTAGGCGCAGACGATGGTCTGGCCGTAGTCGGCGCGGTACTCGTCCATCGAGCCGGCGTCGATGACGCTGCGGAGGATCTCGCGCGTGTCGTACTGCGCGCCCATCTTGTCGGAGAAGACGGCGTACACGTCGTCGGCGGGGCGCTCGGTCGCGGCGGACTCATCGACGTCGATGCGGGGCGCGGGGGCCTGCGTCTTGGCCATGAGCGCGCGGATGCGGGCGATGCACGCCTCGTCGTCCTTCTCCTTGAAATCCACGGTGCCCGAGACGCTCGCGTGCATGGTCGCGCCGCCGAGCTCCTCGTCCGTCGTCACCTGCCCGATCGCGGCCTTCACCAGCGCCGGCCCCGCGAGGTACAGGCCCGAGCCCTCGGTCATGAGCAGCGTGTCGCACAGCACCGGCAGGTACGCGCCGCCCGCGACGCAGAAGCCCATGATCGCCGCGATCTGCCCCACGCCGTCGGCGCTGAGCACGGCGTTGTTGCGGAAGATGCGCCCGAAGTCGTCGGTGTCGGGGAAGACCTCCTCCTGCAGGGGGAGGAACACGCCCGCGCTGTCCACGAGGTAGATCAGGGGCATGCGCGCCATCTGCGCCACGCGCTGGGCGCGGATGATCTTCTTGCACGTCATGGGGAAGAACGCGCCGGCCTTCACGGTGGCGTCGTTGGCGATGATCATGCACAGCCGCCCCTCGACGGGGCCGACGCCGGTGACGACGCCTGCGCCCGGCGCGCCGCCGTGCTCCTGATACATCTCGAACGCGGCCCAGAGTCCGATCTCGGTGAAGCGGGCGGGGTCGTCCACGAGTTTGTCGATGCGCTCGCGGGCGGTGAGGCGCTTCTTGGCGTGCTGGCGCTCGATGGCCTTGAGGCCGCCGCCCTGGCGGATCTGGCGCTCCTGCTGCAGACACTCCTCCGTCGCCTCGCGCAGCTTGTTGAGCGGGACGGCCGAGGACGATCCGGACGGGCTGGGCGAGGCGCTGGGCATGGGCTGTGGCTCGGGTCGGGTTCTCGGGCAATGTGCGCCGACGCGAGACGCGGCGCGGCACGGGGGTCGGTTACCGCGGCCCCCCGATCCGGCTATCCGGCGCAGATGTGCGCGCGGGTGGCGGGTGCGCTGCGCACGGGGCGATGTTCTCGGCCCTCTGAAATAACCGCGTTGGTGACGTGCGCCAGACGCTTTGAGGCGACGCGATCGAATCGCACACTTTGAGTGTGTCGGGCGTCTCCCCCGACGCAACGCACACGTCCCCGGCGCCGACGCGTCGGGCGGCATTCGCACAGGGATGACACATCCGAGAGGAGCTTGGACATGGCTCGCAATACGAACGCGATGACGATGACGATGACGATGGCCGCGGGCGCTGCGCTCTGCGCCGCGGCGACCGGCGGCGTGGCCGTCGACATGCACGACGCCCCCGTCGCGCTCACGAAGGCCTCGAACGTCTCGGTGCGCTTCGTGAACTCCGACGCCGGCGCGACGGGCTCGCTCTACTTCCTGGGCTGGGGCCAGGGCGAGAGCATCACCTACAGCGCTTCGACGCACGGCAACAACCTCGGCGAGTTCCTCTTCAGCAACAAGGGCACGCCCAAGGGAACCACGATCGACCTCGGCGTGTTCGACGCCGGCGCCGCGCTGCACTTCGCGTACATCATCACCAAGGGCGCCGGCGGGGCGAAGACGGGCGACATCATCCGCTCCGACATCAACGCCGACCTCGTGTACTTCGCGCCCAGCCCGATGTTCACCCAGCAGGACGAGAACTTCGTCCGCATCGGCCTCGAGGACATCCGCGACCCGACGAAGTCCGACTGGGACTTCAACGACGTGATCTTCGACGTGCTGGCGACGCCGATCCCCGGCCCGGGCGCCTTCGCCCTGGCGATGATGGGCATGGCCATCGCGGCCCCGCGCCGCCGCCGGCCCTGCTGAGCGTGTGACGGCGAACGGCCGACACCATGACGAACGATCAACCGCCCCGCGTCCGCACGCTGGGCGGTTTTTTGTCGTCGCCAGCGTGGACGCTGCAGCGCAGGTCCGTGCGCCGAAGACGATCGCCCGGCCCTGCGCACGCGGCGTCGGGGGTGTGCGCGCCGGTCGATTTGGGAAAAAATGCTTGCAGCCACCGGTGTCGCGACGTATATTGCGGACGTTCACCACGAAGGTCCGGGCCTTGTGTGTTCACGTTCCGGGGTCCGAGGGGCCTTCTTTGGCCGGGAGACATACCACAGAAGGAGCGTGACATGGCGCGTGGGTTGAATCGTGTGCTGCAGTGCGTATCGGGGATCGCGATCGCGGTTTCGGCCTCGGCCCTGATCGGTCTGACGGCGACCGTCGCTCACGCGCAGGGCGGCAACTGCTCCCCGCAGGATAGCGACTGGTGGACGGCAAACGCGGCGTGCGGGTGCGGCTCGCCGGCGTCGCTGCCTCTTTGCTACGGACAAGGGGACTGTCGGCAGTGCTGCCGAACGGGCGGCATTCAGAATCCATGCTGTCTTGATGTCTGCGACGCAATGACTGGTCCTTGCTCCCCAAGCCCTTGGTGGCGGCCATGCTGGTTGTTCGGTTGAAACTCACCCGCACAACACGCATCTTGCTGAGCGCCGCGGCTGTCCTTGTCGCGCTGGCGGTGGTTGCGCCTGTGGCGTTCTATCAGTACGGTGCCCGGGAGGGATGGCGGCGCCAGTATCTGCGTTGGGAGCCGTACCAACTGGCCCCGGCGTTCGCGAACGCGACGTTCGCCGAGGTAAATCGAATCGCGGCGACGCGACGATGGACGCCGGAGCATGTCGACGCGCTGGAGGCGATACTTGCGCTTGACCCCGCCGCATACAGCGATGAGCCATACCCCAACAGCGGCAGCGACCGGTTGTGGCTTCGAGAGACGCTTGTCGACGCGATGATGGTGATGTCTGATCGCTTGTTGTACGGACCGCCGGTGGAAGACGAGCTGCGTGAACGGATCGAGCGGATATTGCTCGCGAATCTGGACCATGACGATTTTCGTGTCAGAGCGAATGCGGTTGGATGCGTTGTGCGTGGCGGCCTGGCGGTGCAGCCTGAGGTCCACGCGCAGTTGCTCGTTATGCAGCACTCGGACACGAACGAGCATGTGCGGAACGTTGTGCGCATACAGCTCGAACACGATGCGGTGCGACAGGATCTCGAGCGCAAGGGCAAGATTCGGAGGGGACAGCGGAGATGAGGGCGCCGCACGCACGGCAACCGACCGATCAGAAGCGCGTCGCGCCCCGCCGCGCCGGGGCGTTCACGCTCGTCGAGCTTCTGGTGGTGCTCGCGATCGTGGGCGTGTTGCTCGCGTTGACGCTCGGCGCCGTCCGCATGGGCATGCACGCCTCCCGCCGCGCCGTCTGCGCCAACAACCTGCGGTGGCTGCATCAGGGCGTCATCGACTACACCAACGACCACCGCGGCATGCTGCCCGCGGCGCGGCGCCAGTACTCGCTCTATCTCGAATATGAGGAGCCGCTCGCGTCGCTCGCCCCGTACTTCGACGTTCCCGTCCCGTTCTACGACGAGAACGACGAGGTCGTCACCGGTCAGCCGTGGGAATGCCCCGGCGACCGGCGCACCGCGGCCGCCCATGGCTCCAACTACCAGTACTACCCCTACCACGGCATCATGGCGGCCGACGGCGTGGCGCCTGTCTCGCGCTACTACCACGAGTTCCCTTCGCTCGCGATCCTCTGGACGGATGTGGGCAGGCCGCACCCCGGCGGCCCGCGATCGTCGATTACGGGCAAGAAGGAAAATTACATGATCGCGCGATTCGACGGCGCTGTCGGATGGTGGGCGGAACTGGCGCCCCAGTAGCGTGTCATGGGGCGCTCCAGCGCGTGCCCCGCCCGCTTACGAGCACGCCTTCTTGAGCTTCTCCGCCATGTCCGTCTTCTCCCACGTGAAGAAGTCGCCCTCGGCGATGCGGCCGAAGTGGCCGTGGCGGGCGGTGCGGGTGTAGATGGGCTTGCGGAGGTTGAGCGTCTCGATGATGCCGCGGGGCGTGAGGCGGAAGTTGTTCTCCACGGCCTTCTCGATCGCCTGCTCGCTCACCTTGTTCGTGCCCTGGCAGTCGATGAGCACGCTGGTGGGCTCGACGACGCCGATGGCGTAGGAGAGTTGCACCTCGCACACGTCGGCGAGGCTGGCCGCGACGACGTTCTTGGCGATGTAGCGGGCCATGTACGTGGCGGAGCGGTCGACTTTGGTCGGGTCCTTGCCGGAGAAGGCGCCGCCGCCGTGGCGACCGCGCCCGCCGTAGGTGTCCACGATGATCTTGCGCCCGGTGAGGCCGCAGTCGCCGTGGGGGCCGCCGATCTCGAAGCGGCCGGTGGGGTTGACGTGGAGCTGGATGTCGTCCTTCCACCAGTCGCCCAGCACGGGCTTGAAGACATGCTCGACGATTTCCTTGCGGAGGGCGTCCTGCCGGTCGTTCCATGTTTTGTCGTGCTGCGTGCTCATGACGAGCGTGCGCACGCGCGAGGGCTTGCTGGTGGCGGAGTGGTCGGCGTACTCGACGGTGACCTGGCCCTTGGCGTCGGGGCGCAGGCCCTTGATGATGCCCTCGCGCCGGACGATCGCCTGGCGCTCCACGAGGCGGTGCGCGAGCTGGATCGGCAGGGGCATGTATTCTTCGGTCTCGCGGCATGCGAAGCCGAACATCATGCCCTGGTCGCCGGCGCCTTCTTTATCGACGCCCATGGCGATGTCGGGCGACTGCTTCTTGATGCACTGCAGCACCGCCATCGACTCGAAGTCGAAGGACATGTTCGGATCGGTGTAGCCGATCTCCTTCACCGTGTTGCGCACGACCTCGTCGATGTCCACCCAGCCGTCGACCGTGCACTCGCCGCTCACCACGGCCATGCCCGTCGAGACCATCGTCTCGCAGGCGACGCGGGCGTTGGCGTCCTCGGTCAGCATGGCGTCGAGGATGGCGTCGGAGATCTGATCGGCGACCTTGTCGGGGTGCCCCATCGAGACGGATTCAGAGGTGAACAGGCGGGCCATGCAGCGTGCTCCAGAGTGGTTCGGCGCCCGGGCGACGACGCGAGAGGCGACGCCGCGGAAGGGCCGGAAACGGGTTCGTGCTTCTCCCGTTCATCCGGATCATTGGATGAAGCGGGACGGGCCATGAGCCTACGCCCAACCGCCCCCGGGGGCAACCCGAGGGGCTCGCACCCCCTCGCGCGCTGCTTGTGGAAGCGGGGGGCGGGTGTGTGGGCGGCCTGTGATGTGCGATGCTGCGTGGTGGATACGCAATGCGCGCGCGGACCGCCCACGCAGGCTTGTGCAGCTGCGTGGGCGGTCGCGGACTCGGCTCGGTTATCCCCTCCAGCGGGACGCGGAACGGAGCGCCGGCGCGGCGAGGCGTCGCCGCGTGATCCGGCTCTCAGGAAAGGCGTCCGCGACCCCTGTGCAGTCGCGGCGACGCCCACTCCCTCTCCCCCCGGAAACTTCCCCCCGGAACCGCTTCCCTCGGAACCCTGACCCTCCCGGTTGTGCGGCCGGGAGACTCGTGTGGCAGAAGCGGCGACGACACGTGTTCCAGCACCATCGCCGCGAGACCCAGTCATGGTTCGCGTGCCTCGGGGCGGCGGTTCCCGCCTCGGCGCCCGGGAAACGGGGAACGTGCCGCCGCCCAGAGGCGACACGGAAGCCCATCTCCGGGGCGTCGGGTGCGGTTGCGCAACCGAGAAGGTCCGCGAATCGGTCGGGACGAACTCGCGTTCGCCCCGACCGGTATCCCTCCGTCCAATCCGCTGACACGGCCGGGTGCTGGCCGCGTCCGGCTGTCTCTCCCCATCCGGACAGTCGCTTGCAGGTCGGACGTAGGTACATTGGCAACCCTCGTGCCAAAGTCCGGCGCCCCGGTTTTTACGCCGCAAAGGCGGAAAAAACCCCCTGGACTATCCCCGGAAACACAGAATCGTGATATATCGTAGTGATATTTACGATATTCAACAGTTTGCGTGCCGACAATGATATGTCATAATTAAGGCATGGCTGATTCCGCTCCGTCGTCGCCGCCCCCTGTAGTGCACCCCGATGACGTGGGCGCGGGGCTGCTGGGTCTCGACGCCGACTGGCGTGTGCGCTGGTGCAACGCCCGGGCGGCGGAGCGCATCGGGCTGGCGCCGTCGCGTCTCGTGGGGCGTGCGCTGGGCGAGTTGCTCGATGCGCCCGATCTGCGCGAGCGGCTGGAGCCGGCGTTGCTCGAACGCGGCGCCGCGCACTCACCGGGGATCGCTCTGAGCAGTGGGGGAGGTTCCGGGGGCGCTTCCGGGGGCGGGGGCGGGGGGGTTGCGGAGGTGTGGGTGCTGCGCGCGAGCGACAACGGCGTCGCGCAGCGCGGCGATGCGCTCCTGGCGACGCTGATTGACGCCACCGCGCACGGCGCCCTGGAGCGTGAGCTCGAACGGCTGCGCGACCAACTCGCCTCATCGGAGAAGGCGCGCGACCGGTTGGGCGAGATGCGTCGCGTGCTCACCGAATCCGAGGCGCCGCCCAAGGTCATCGGCTCGGCGCCCGCGCTGCTGCGGGCGCTCGATCAGATCGGGCGCGTAGCCCCGACCGACGCGACGGTGCTCATCCACGGCGAGACGGGCACCGGCAAGGACCTCGTGGCGCGGATGATCCACGCCCAGTCCGGCCGGGCCGCGCAGGCCTTCATCGCCGTGAACTGCGCGGCGTTGCCCGAGTCGCTCATCGAGTCGGAGCTCTTCGGCCACGAGCGCGGCTCCTTCACGGGGGCGGACCGCCAGCGCCTGGGCAAGTTCGAGCTCGCCGACGCCGGCACGCTGTTTCTGGATGAGATCGCCGAGCTCTCGATGGCCGCGCAGGCGAAGCTGCTGCGCGTTCTGCAGAACGGCGCCTTCGAGCGCGTGGGCGGGGCGGAGACGATCCGGGTCGACGTGCGACTGGTGGCCGCGACGCACCGCGATCTGGCGCGGCAGGTCGAGCGCGGGCGTTTCCGCGAGGACCTGTTCTACCGGCTGAACGTCTTCCGCATAGAGATACCGCCGCTGCGCGAACGGCGCGAAGACCTGCGGGCGCTCGTCGAGTTCCTGCACGAGCGACACGCGCGGCAACTCGCCCGCCCGGCGCTGCCCGTGAGCGAGCGCAGCATGCGCCGCGTGCTGGCGTACCGCTGGCCGGGCAACATCCGCGAGCTCGACAACGCCGTGGAGCGCGCCACGCTGCTCGCGGAGGGCCCCGAACTGGAGATCGAATTGCCCGATGCGCCGACGCCCGGGAGCCAGGGCGGCCACGGGAGCGCGGGGAGCCCCGGCGCGCTCGGCGCTGCGCCCGGCCCCACGATCCCCCGCGATGCGCTGCTGGACCTCACGAGCGAGCAGTTGCAACGATTGCAGATCATGCACGCGCTGGAGACGACGGGCTACAAGGTGTTCGGTGAGGGCGGCGCCGCGCAGAAACTGGGCGTGAACCCGCAGACGCTGCTGTCACGGATGGACAAGTTCGAGATCCCGAGGCCGCGCCGGATGCGGGCGGCGGGGAATGAAGAGTGACACGCCGTCGTCAGCGAGTGGTTCGGAGGCCCGGATCGCCCGTTTACGCGGCATGGTGAACGGTCTTCATGGATTTCCTGCTTCGTAGTCAATGGGGGAGGGGGTATACTGTTGATGCACGACGAAGGGTCCGGCCTCGTGTGTTTCCGTTCCGGGGCCTCCAACTCTTCCGATTTCGTGCGGTTTATTCGTTGCGAAGGAATCGCAGCGAACAACGGGCATAGGCGCGCCGCAGCTTTTCTGCGTTGCGGGTCGTTGTGCGGGAGGTTGATCCGTATGAATCACGCACGTACTTGGTGTTTCGCCGTTGGTGTGCTGCTCTGTCTGGCGTCGTGTCATCGCGACACAAACGATGGCGCGTCATCGTCCACCGCCTCGGGAACCACCGGGGAGCCCGCTCCTCGCGCCGCCGACGCTGCGGCGCCTGAAACGCCCACCGTCGGTGATGTGCTCGACGCGATGCGCGAAGACGACCTGTATCTGGATACGGACGTCGATGTCGGCTTCGCGGTCGAGAAATTCGTGCAGGCCGCCGACAGCGATGACTACATGCGCAGCCTCCGCCTGTTCGACGGCGCCGAATCCGACTTCGTTCGGCTGACACCTGCTCAGGCGCAGCGCGTGATGGGGGAGAGCCTCGAGCACATCAACCCCTTGCGGCGATTGATCCGCGCAACGCTCGATAGGGCACAGGACGCCTACAAAGCCGGCAACGATGAGGAAGCTGCGCGCCTCGTGCGCACGCTCGAACGATTCGCCGAAGCGCAGGAAGCGCCGGATACGTACGCGTTGGCCAGGCTCTTCGCCGACCTCGTGCGAAGGGAGCTTGCATTGGTTGAGGATGCCCGGGAAGACGGGGCCGGCGCATAGCAGTGTGCAACGAGAAACACCGACTTGCGGAGCAAGTCGGCGCCGTGCGGCGTGTGGTTGTGTGGGCGTTGATCAATGGAAGACACCGACTTCGGGGCGAAGTCGGTGGCACGGGGGTGGCACGGGGCGGCTGCGGGGGCGAATTTTTGCAAAATACGTGGACACATCGGCGGGGTGGCGTGGTATATTGCACGGGCATCACGAAGGGTCCGGCCTCGTGTGTTTTCCGGTTCCGGGGTCGATCGCCCATTCGGTGTTGTGTGCCCGTCGTTGCAATGGTGAAGCGCATGCAACCGATCGACGCGCCGTGCATTCCTTGGGTCATTCATCGCTGATCATCTGTCGAGGAGCGTCGGGATGACGAAGAACCCGCGGCCCGCGATATTTCTGGTGCTGGCGGTCGGTTTCGCCGGGCTCGGCGTGTGGCTCGGGGTTCGCGCGGTGTTCCCGCCTCGCGTCGCCGCGTCCGGCACGCATGAACACGAGAACGATCGGGAAGAGTTGGAGCGCATCATCGCCAGCAGGCCGGTGTTCTCACAAACGACGGCGCCCGAGCTCGGCGTCCGCGTCACGCCCGAGACGGCGGAGCGTGTCGCCGCGGACGTCCGCGACCGCGTGGCGTCGCTGGCGCGCTCCACGCCCGAGGTCTCCGCCCTCGGCGTCAACGCGACGGATGCGCTGCTCGAGGCCGTCCACGAGCAGGCGCGCATCTACCTCTCCGGGTCGTTCGAACTTCATTGGGCGTTCCTCGAACGCACGGGCGCGTTGCCGACGCCGTACACGAACGCGACAACCGATACAGCGCGCGCCGAGGCCTTGCGGATGATCCGCGGCATCTTCGAGGCGACGACCGAGCCGTACGCCTGCAAGCCCATCTCCCTCGACGACGTCGTGGTCCGCGCTCGCTACATCGAGGGCAGGGGTCGGCCGTTGCCGGACGATGAGCATGTCACAGGGTGGACCACGCGGCCCTCCGCGTGGCCCGGGCTCTCCGGCGAGCCGTCACGCTACGGGCACACGGTGATCGAGGTGATGTGGCCGGTGCAATACGTCAGGGACGATGTCGCGGCCACGGTCTACTTCGGCATCTGGTTCGTGTACGACGCCGGCGACGGCACGTGGAAGATCAATCAAACGCGGGTGTACAACCCGCTCCTGGCGAATATTCACGTGTACCCGACCTACTGAACCACGCGCGGGAGCGGCCGGATGCGAGCGAAGCGACGCCGAGCATTGACGCTGATCGAGTTGCTGGTCGCCATCGGGGTGATCGGCATCCTGATCGCGCTGAGCGCGCCGATGCTGCACGACGCGCGGCGGGCGGCCGGCCAGGCGGTGAGCCTCGCCAATCTCGCCGGCATCGGGCGCACGTTCGAGGCGTACCTCGGCGCGAACGACGGCCTGCACCCGGTCGCCCTGCCCGGTGAGCAGCACGCGGTGACGCTCGATGGAAATATGACGTTTTCCTACGGCGATCGCTGGGCGATGGCGTGGCACTGGGCCGCGGTGATCCGCGACTTCGCCCCGTGGGAGGATCACATCCAGACGTGGGCCAGCCCCGGCTCGGACGCGGCCCGGCGGGCGTTCGAGGAGGGGGCGCACTTCATCCCCGACTACCGATACGCCAATTCGTTCGTCGCTTCGCCCTCGTTGTGGACGCCGCAGGGCGCGGCGGACGCGGCCGAGAACCCGAGCCGGTATCTGCAGCGCGTCCGCGCTGCGAGTGTCGTCTACCCCTCCGGCAAAGTGATGCACTACGACCACGTGATGACCTACCACCGGAGGAAGCAGCCCCGGCTGTCGGACCACATGCCGGACGATCCCACGCCCATGCTCTTCGCCGACGGGCACGCCGCGACGCACCTGCCGCGCGACGCAGCCGACCCGATCGAGAACGTGCTCAACGTGAGTTGGTGGAAGAACTCGCGGCTGCACAACACGCCCGAGGGTGTGTTCGGCAGGGACTACTGAGGGCGCGATTGAAAGACACCGACTTCGGGGCGAAGTCGGTGGCACGGGGGTGTCTGTGTTGATGTGGGTGGCCGCGCGCTGTTCAGGCGTTCCACTTGCGCGGGGCGGGGCCGGTGTAGCGGCTGAGCGGGCGGATGAGGCGGTTGTTGGCGTGCTGCTCCATGATGTGGGCGCACCATCCGGTGATGCGGGCGGCGACGAAGATGGGCGTGTACTGGGGCACGGGGATGCCCATGGCGAAGTACGTCATGCCGCAGGGGAAGTCCACGTTGGGGTGGATGTTCTTCTGCTCCATCATGATCGCCTGCATGCGCTCGCCGATCTCGAACCACTTGAGGGCGTCGGCGCCCTTCTTCTGGGCGTAGGCCTTGCCCAGGGCGTGGAGGATGGGGGCGCGGTGGTCGCCGTTCTTGTAGACGCGGTGGCCGAAGCCCATGATTTTGCGCTTCTCGGTGAAGGCGCGCTGCATGAAGGCGTCGACGTTGTCGCGGGCGCCGACCTCCTTGATCATCTCCATCGCGGCCTCGTTGGCGCCGCCGTGCAACGGGCCCTTGAGGGCGGCGATGGCGCCCGTGACGGCGCCGTGCATGTCGCTGAGCGTGCCGGCGATGACGCGGGCGGCGAAGGTGCTGGCGTTGTAGTCGTGCTCGGCGTAGAGCGTGAGGGAGACGTCGATGATGTGCGTCTCCTCCTCGGTGGGCTTGCGCCCGGTCATCATGTGCAGCAGGTTGGCGGCGTGCCCGAGCGAGCCGTTGGGGGCGACGATGTCGCGGCCGTCGATCACGTTCTGCATGTGCCCGATGATCGTGGGGATCTTGGCGAGCAGGCGCTTGCTCTTGCGGAGGTTCGCCTCGGGGGAGTTGTCCTGGCACTCCTCGTCGAGGTGGCCGAGCACGCTCACGGCGCTGCGCAGCACGTCCATCGGCACGGCGCCGGGGAGGCGGGCGGTGTTCCTGATGAGGTCGATCACCATCGGGGGCAGGGCGCGCTCGCCGATCAGCTCATCGGCGAAGGCCTTGAGCTGCGCCTTGGTGGGCTTCTCGCCCACCAGCAGCAGGTAGGAGACCTCTTCGAAGGTCGCGTTCTCGGCGAGGTCGTGGATGTCGTAGCCGCGGTAGATGAGGTCGTCCTGCTCGATGCAGCAGATCTCGGTCTCACCGGCGACGATGCCCTCGAGGCCCTTGGCGAATTCGGTGGCTTGCGACATGCGTTGTTCCTATGGAGTGGTTCGGTTGTGGTGCGAGGGTCGGTGGTTCGCCCCGTGTCGGGAGCGTCGGTGCGGGAGCCGGGGGCGCCGGGGGCGCCGGGGGCGATGGCCGCGGCCTGCGCCGAGCGGGGCGTTGTCTGCATACAGGGCCGGTTCGTCCGTGAGCCGGGAGGCGGCGCGGCGGGCGGGCGGCTTTACGCCTCCGTCGCCGGGCGTGTGGGGCCGGGGTAGACCCACTCCTCGCCCGGAGTGTAGCCGAGCAGGGCGTAGAGGTCTTTGCGGTGCTGCATCCGGTCGAGCACGTCCTCGACGTGCCCGTGCTCGCGGATGGCGCGGAGGGCGAGATCGACGCCGTGCATCGCGGCCCGGAGCGTGGTCACGGGGAAAATGACGCAGTCGTAGCCCATCTGCTGGAAGCGCGCGAAGGGGATGATGGGCGTCTTGCCGAACTCCGTCATGTTGGCGAGCAGGAAGGGCCCGCCGTGGCGCGAGAGGCCGGTGTCCTTGGCGCCGGTGCGCAGCTCGGAGGCGAACCGGGCGAACTCGTCCTCGGAGGCGAGGCCCTCGGGGAAGATCATGTCCGCGCCGGCCTCGGTGTAGGCGCGGGCGCGGTCGAGGGCGCTGTCGAAGGACTCGATGCCGCGTGCGTCGGTGCGGGCGCAGACGATGAACCCCTCGCGCACAG
>RECZ01000100.1 GCA_007693765.1 Phycisphaerales bacterium
CCTAGTGGCACGGGCGTCCCGCCCGTGTCCTCCCCCACCTCTTCTTCTCCCCCGCCCCAAGGGGGTAAGGGCGCCACGCCCACTCCGGGCGCCACTACACAGCCAAAGGCTGTGTAGTGCTCTTCCCGAACCCCCGATCCCCCCCAGACGCCACGCCACCCTGGGGGCGCCACACCTGACCGCGCAGCGGCAGGTGTGCCGCGTGCAACTTGTGCAACTTGTGCAACGAACACTCAACCACTGCTGCCCTTCGGGTCAGCAGTGGCACCCGGAAAAGAGACTCCCCACTCCGGGCGCCACTACACAGCCAAAGGCTGTGTAGTGCTCTTCCCGAACCCCCGATCCCCCCCAGACGCCACGCCACCCTGGGGGCGCCACACCTGACCGCGCAGCGGCAGGTGTGCCGCGTGCAACTTGTGCAACTTGTGCAACGAACACTCAACCACTGCTGCCCTTCGGGTCAGCAGTGGCACCCGGAAAAGAGACTCCCCACTCCGGGCGCCACTACACAGCCAAAGGCTGTGTAGTGCTCTTCCCGAACCCCCGATTCCCCCCAGTCGCAGCGCCACACTGGGGGCGCCACACCTGACCGCGCAGCGGCAGGCGTGCCGCGTGCAACTTGGGCAACGAACGCTCAACCACTACTCCCCATAGGGGAGTAGTGGCACCCAGAAAAGAGACTCCCCACTCCGGGTGCCACTACACAGCCAAAGGCTGTGTAGTGCTCTTCGTGAACCACCGATTCCCCCGAAACGCCACGCCAGTCTGGGTGTGCCACGCCTACCGCGCAGCGACAGGCGTGCCGCGTGCAACTTGTGCAACGAACACGCAACCACTGCTGCCCTTCGGGTCAGCAGTGGCACCCAGAGAAGAGGCGCCACGCACCCCAATCCCCATTTGCCATCTGCTATTTGCCATCTGCCCCCCGCCCGCCCCTACCCCCCCCAATACCCCATCGTGCTCAGCGTGTACGCCATGCCCACGCACGCCACGCCGCACAGCAGCATCAGCGGCGCGCCGAACTTGGTGTAGTCCATCCACTTGTACCCGCCGGGGCCCATCACCATCAGGTTCGTCTGATACCCGATGGGCGTCATGAACTCCGCCGACGCCGCGATGGCGATGCAGATCGCGTAGGGCGTGAAGTCCGTCACGCCCGCCGTCCGCGTCAGCTCCAGCGCGATCGGGAACACCAGCACCGCCGCCGCGTTGTTCGTGATGAGCGACGTGAACAGCACCGTCGTCAGGTAGATCATCGCCAGCATCACCACCGGCCCGTACGCCTGCGTCCACCCCAGCGCGCCGTGCGCGATCCACGCCGCCAGACCCGTCGAGCTCATCGCGCTGCCGATGCCGAACGCCGCCGCGATCACGATCAGCACCTGCCAGTCCACCGCCCGGCGCGCCTGCGGCCCCGTGCAGCAGCGCAGCAGCACCATCGTGCCCGCCGCGCCCATCGCCGCCGTCATCGTGTCGAGCACCTCGAACGTGATCAGCCCCACCAGCACCACCAGGATGCCCAGCGCGATCCACGCCCGCTCGTGCCGCGGCGCCGCGGCCTCGTCCATCTCGCTCACCAGATAGAACGCGTTCGAGTCCCGGTGCTTGCGCGCCCACCCCACCGGCGCCTCCAGGAGCAGCGTGTCGCCCGGGCGCAGCACGATGTCGCCGATCTTGCCCCGCACCCGCTCGCCGTGCCGGCTCACCGCGATCACCACCGCCCCGTAGTGCGTGCGGAACCTGCCCGCCCGCACCGAACGCCCCACCAGCGGCGACGCCGGCGACACCACCGCCTCGATCAGCCGGTGATGCTGGCGCACGCCCTCGAGCACCGGCGCCACCGGCACGAGCCCCTTGATCTTCTGCAGATCGACCACCGAGTCGAGCATCCCCACGAACACCAGGATGTCGCCCTCGCCCAGCGTCTCCTCCGGCTCCACCGCGATGACCGTCTCGTTCTCGCGCTCGATGCGGCTCAGGAAGAGCCCCGGCAGGTGGCGCAGCCCCGCCTGCTCCACCGACTTGCCCACCACCGGCGAGCCCGGCTCCACGCGCATCTCCGTCGTGAACTGGCGCGATCCCTCCATCGTCGGCAGCACCGGCTCGCGCTTGGGCAGCATCCACTTGCCCATCAGCAGGATGTACCCGAGCCCGAACACCATCACCACCACGCCCACCGGCGTCATCGTGAACATGCCCAGCGTCTCGAGCGTGTCGTACCCCGGCGTGTCGCGGTTGATGCGGTTCTGCTCGTCGATCAGCCCCTTGATCACGAGGTTCGTGCTGGTGCCGATGAGCGTGCAGATGCCGCCGAGGATCGCCGCGAAACTCAGCGGCATGAACAGCATCGACGCCGCCAGCCGGTGCCGCTTGCCCCAGTCGCTCAGCACCGGCAGGAACATCGCCACGATCGGCGTGTTGTTCACGAACGCGCTCAACCCCGCCGCGGGGATCATCAACCGCAGCTGCGCCTCGCGCACCCCCTTGGGCCTGCCCAGCAGGCGCGACGTCAGAATCGTCATCGCGCCAGTCTCTTTCAGGCCCGTCGCCACCACGTACAGCAGCGCCACCGTGATCACGCCCGTGTTCGAGAACCCCGACACGGCCGTCGCCGGCGTGACGATCCCGAACAGCAGCAGCGCCACCACCACGCCCAGCATCACGATGTCCGCGCCGAACCGCCCGCTCACCAGCAACGAGATCATCGTCACGATGAGTGCGCCGGTCAGCCAGCCTTCCCAAGCCAATCCCAACAGCATGACGGTGCGTCCCTACCCGGTTGATGGTTCAGCCGCGCAACGACCCGATATCGGCGATCGCCCCGATCAACCTCGAATGAACCCCGGGATCGGCGCACACCACGCCGCGGTTCTTCTCCAGCCCCTTGCCCTGCCCGAAATCCAGCAGATTGCCGTCGATGTCCGTCACCACGCACCCCGCCTCGACCGCCACCAGCGCGCCCGCGGCGTGGTCCCAGATCCGCTCCACGTACCCCTTCTTCGTCGGCAGCCGCAGGTACGCGTCCGCCTGCCCCCGCGCCACCACCGCGTACTTGCACTGGCTGTCCAAACGCGCGGGCTCGCCGGCGCCGCCCGCGATCTCCAGCACACGCGACGACGCCGACTGATCCGAGTGCGCCGACTCCACCGACTCGCACGCCCGGATCGGCGCCCCCTCCTCACGACCCGGCCGGCGCATCGACACCGGCTCGGTGTCGCCGCCCATCGCGCTCTGCACGCGCACGCCCTCGCGACGCGCCGCGACGTACAGCGAGCCGTGCGGATCGGGATCGTCGAACGAACGCCCGAAATCCCGCGACAGGTTCGGGCAGCACAGCGCCCCGACCACCGGCGATCCGCCCGAGATGTACGCCAGCGACACCGCGTACTGCCCGCCGCGCAGGAAGCCCTTCGTGCCGTCGATCGGATCGAGCGTCCAGAAGCCGTCCGCGTGCGGCTCGGCGTCGCCGCCGTCGATCGCGTCGAGCAAAGCAGCCTCGTCGCACCCCTCCCACACGATCCGCACCGCGTTGAGCGTCGCCCCGAGGTGCGCCGCGTGGTCGGGGTCGCGCAGGAAGGCCGAGCCCTCCTCCCCCACCACCCGCACGTCGCCCAGCAACTCGCGCAGCACGCGCACCACCACCGCCTGGCTGGCGAAATCCGCCACCGTCACGGGGCTCTTGTCGTCCTTGGCGATCGCCCGCACCTCGTCGAGCCGCGACTGCACCGCGCGGCACACGACGCCGGCCTTCTCGACCGCCTCCGACGCCGCCCGGGCGTACTTCTCCGAATCGAACAACTTGTTCACGAGGCTCGCTCCTTCCTGCACGCACGACAAGCGCCGACGGGCGCCACTGCGGTACGCCCGGCGCGAGCCCGGGGTTCACCGATCAAAACGAAGCTTCACGCCTTGGCGATGATGCCGTGCTTGGTCAGCATGTCCAGGCACGCCTCCACGCTCTCCTCGACGCTCATCGTCTCGGGCTTGAGCACCAACTCGGGCTTCGTGGGCGCCTCGTAGGGATCGTCGATCCCCGTGAAGCCCTTGATCTCGCCCGCCCGGGCCTTCTTGTACAGGCCCTTGGGGTCGCGCTGCTCGCACACCTCGATCGGCGTGTCCACGAAGACCTCGATGAAGGGGATCGCGCCGACCTTGTCCTTCTCGTGCAGCTCGCGGCAGGCGTCGCGGTCGGCGCGGTACGGACTGATGAAGCTCGTCAGCGCCAGCGTGCCGCTGTCTGCGAAGAGCTTGGCCACCTCGCCGATGCGCCGGATGTTCTCGGCCCGATCCTCCGCGGAGAACCCGAGGTTCTTGTTCAGGCCGAAACGCACGTTGTCGCCGTCGAGACGGTACGAATTCACGCCCCGCTGCAGCAGCGTCTGCTCCAGCGCCACCGCGATCGTGCTCTTGCCCGAGGCGCTGAGCCCCGTGAACCACAGCGTGGCGCCCTTCGACCCGAGCAGCTTCCAACGCTCCTCGCGGTTGAAACCCTCGTGCCAGGTGATGTTCGTCGCCTTCTGCTGCGCCATCGTTGCTCCGTTCGTGACTGAAAAAGTTCCTGTGATCGCTCTCCCTACGCGGGGGAAGGAGGGTACAGGGCGCAAACGAACAAGGTCAAGGCTCGCGGCCCCGACGCTCGCACGAACAAACAAACACCGACCCCCGGGAGCCCCCTCACTCCACCCGCACGCCCGTCGCCCTCCCCCCCCCCCAAACCCCCCCCCCCCCCCCCCCCC
>RECZ01000102.1 GCA_007693765.1 Phycisphaerales bacterium
CCCGCACCCTCCCCGGGGGCTAAGCTATCGGCCGCCCAGGTAAAGCGACGTCAAACGCGAACTCGCCCCGGAGGGGCGAAGGATCGGAACGCGCAGCGCGGCACGCCCGCGCCCCGATATCGATGTCTTCACGACAACCCGGCGCGCACAACGCTCCACCGCCCCTTCAGGGCGGCGATCGCGCCGGAGCCCTAAACCGTGGGCGGCGCTGCGCTTCGCCCACGGCTAAGACCCTGCGCCCCTCCGGGGCGAGTGGCCCGTCTCGCCTCGATGCGCCGGCCTCGCGTAGCGCGGACCATCCCCGCCGCCTCACTACACTCACCGCGTGACCAAGCGTGTGGACATCGCGGTTGTGGGCGCTGGGGCTGCCGGCTTGATGGCGGCCATCGCCGCGGGACGCGCGCTGCAAGAGCGTTCGCCGGGCGGCGCGCACTCTGTCGCCGTCTTCGACGGGGCACGCACGCTGGGCGCGAAGATCCTTGTCGCCGGGGGCGGGCGCTGCAACGTCACGCATCACGAGGTGACGGAGCGGGCGTACGCGGGGTCCACGCCCAACGCCATCAAGAGCGTGCTGCGCCGTTTCGGCGTGCCCGACACCGTGCGGTTTTTCGAGGAAATCGGGGTCACGCTCAAGCGCGAGGACACGGGCAAGCTCTTCCCCACGACCGATCGCGCCCGCAGCGTGCTCGATGCGCTCCTCGGGGCCGCCGACGCCGCTCGTGTGCGCATCCATCACCCGTGGCGCATCGACGACGTCCGCGCCGACGACGACGGTTTCCTCCTCACGCCCCCGGACACGGATGAAGACGGGGCGCCGCCGCCGCCCGTGCGCGCAGCGCGGGTGATCCTCGCCACCGGGGGTCGGTCGCTGCCCAAGACCGGCTCGGACGGGCGCGGCTACGACATCGTCCGCGGGCTCGGGCACAGCGTCACCGAGCGCGTGTTCCCCGCGCTGGTGCCCCTGACGACGCCGCGCGACCACCCGCTGTGCGCGCTGAGCGGCGTGACCCTTCGCGCAACCATCGAGCTGCGCAGCGCCACCAACAAGCGGCTCGTGCGCTTCACCGACTCCACCCTGCTCACCCACTTCGGCCTCTCGGGGCCGAGCGTGCTGGACATCAGCCGGTACTACACCGACGCCGTGCGCGACGACCCCGGCTCCCGCCTCGTCGCCAACTGGCTGCCCGACGAGACGCCCGAGCGCATGGACAAGGCGCTGCTGGACGCAGGGCCCACTACGCCCGTGCGCCTGCTGCGCGACCGTCTGCCGGAGCGCCTCGTGCGCACGCTCTGCGACCTCGCGGGCGTGGACGGCGCAGCGCCAGCGAGCGCGCTCACGCGCGAGCAGCGTCGCGCCCTCGCTCGTGCGCTCACCGAGTGCGAACTGCCCATCACCGGCGACCGCGGCTACACCTACGCCGAGGTCACCGCCGGAGGCGTGCCCCTGCGCGAGCTGCGCCTCGAAACGATGGAGTCGCGCATCCGCCCCGGCCTGCACCTGTGCGGCGAGATCTGCGACGTGGACGGTCGCATCGGCGGGTTCAACTTCCAGTGGGCGTGGGCGAGCGGGCACGTCGCGGGGACGGCGGCGGCGGGTGAGATTCTGCAGCACGCCGCGCCGCGGGAGGCGTAGGGCTCACGCCGGCAGCGATTCGAGCGTGCGCTCCACCTCGTCGGCGAGGCGGGCGACGTTGTCGGGGCCGAAGTCGAAGTCGAGGCCCGCGGCGCCGAAGAGTTCGGGCAGCGGCTTGGCGCCGCCGATCGAGAGGGCGTGCTTGTACGCCCGCAGCGCCGCGCCGTCGCCCTCGGTGCGGGCGCGCAGCCAGAGCTGCAGGGCGCCGAGTTGGGCGATGCCGTACTCGATGTAATAGAAGGGCAGGGTGAAGATGTGGAGTTGTCGCTGCCACGTGCGGGCCCGCTCGCGCGCGAGGCCTTCCCACGAGACGCCGCGCCCGAGGCGCTCGTCGAGGGCGACCCAGTGAGCGTGCCGCTGCTCGCGCGTGTGCCCGGGGTTGGTGTAGACCCAGTGCTGGAAGGCGTCGACCTGGGCGACCCACGGCAGCACGGAGACGACGCCCTCGAGTTGCTCGCGCACGGCGCGGGCCTCGTCCTCCGTGTCGGGGTAGAAGGCGCTCCAGCGGTCCATCGTCAGCAACTCCATCGACATGGAGGCCACCTCGGCGAACTCGGCGCCCGTGTGCCGGTAGTGCACCAGCGGCTCGTCGGCGCACAGCAGCGAGTGGAACGCGTGCCCGGCCTCGTGGATCATGGTGCGCACGTCGTGGTGCATGCCCGCGGCGTTCATGAAGATGAAGGGCTTGCGCGAGCGGTCGCGCATGTACTGGTACCCGCCGGGCGCTTTGCCCTTGCGGGTCTCGAGGTCGAGGCAGTCGCCCTCGCGGAGCGACTCGAACATGGCGCCGAGGTCGGGGTCCATGCAGTTGAACAGCGCGGCGCACGCGTCCACCAGGGCTTCGGCGCCCTCGAAGGGGCGGAGCGGGTCGCGCCCCTGCACGTCGACGGCCAGGTCCCACGGGCGGAGGGGGTCGACGCCGAGGGCGGTGCGACGCTGGGCGTCGAGTCGCCGGCACAGGGGCGTGACGACCGTCGCGCAGGCCTCGTGGAAGGCGGCGCAGTCGTCGGGCGAGTAGTCGAAGCGCCTGCGGGCGCGGAAGGCGTAGTCGCGGTAGTCGGCGAAGCCGGCGTTGTGCGCGACTTTCTGGCGCAGCGGCAGCATCGACTCGAACAGAGCGTCGAGGTTGTCGGCCTCCTGCATGCGGCGGGCGGCGACGGCGCGCCAGGCGCTCTCGCGGAGTGCGCGGTCGGTCTTCTCGGTGTAGCGGGCCATCTGGGGGAGCGTGCGCTCCTCGCCCTCGAACTCGACGGTCATGGCGCCCATCGTTTCCTCGTACTTCTGCGCGAGGAGCGTGAGCTCGGTCTCGACGGGGATGTTTTCCTCGCGGAAGAGCGCCACCTCGTTGCGCACGTCGCGCTCCAGCACGGCGTAGCGGTCGGGGTCGAGCGGGATGCGCCCGTGCAGTTCGGCCTGGCGCCGGTCGAGCGTGAACGAGGCCTTTCGGAGCTCGGGCTCCACCTCGCGCACAAAGCGCGTGTAGGCGTCGGCGGCGGCTTTGTCGTCGGTGCGCCGGGTCATGGCGATGTAGAGCACGGCGTGCGCCTCGCCGCACGCCGCGTCGAGTTCGGAGCGGTCGGCCAGCCAGCGGCCGAAGGCGTCGGGGCCGTCGACCTCGCGCTGCAGCAGCGCCTCGAAGAGCGGGGAGACGCTCGCCCAGTCGGCGGCGTCGAGGTCGGCGGGGACGAAGGGTGCGGCGGCGGGCGAGGTCATGCGGGCTCCGGTGCTGGTGCGCGGGTGTGCGGTGACATGGTACGCACGGCGCATGAAAACGCCCGGCGCATCGCTGCGCCGGGCGTTGGTGGTCTGTGGTCGGTGTGCGACGCCCGCTCAGAAGGGCAGCGTGACGCGCTCGCCGTTGGCGATGCGGCGGAGGATGTCCTCGAGTTCACGGAAGAGATCGTCGTTGAGGCCGTTGTAGAACGCGATGCCGGAGGAACGGCGGGCGTGCGAGCGCAGCTCGGTGAGCGAGCGGCGGGCCATGCCGACGTGGCGATTGCGGTCCTGCTGGTCGTTGGCCCGGGCCGCGGCCTGCATGGCCACCTGCAGGTTCCTCCACACGCGGTTCATGGAGAGCTCGGCTCTGTGCGTGGCCTCGCGGTATTCGTACTGGTAGGCCGCGGCGGCCTGCCCGACCTCGACCCATTCCTGATCGCCGACGAGCTGGCGGACGAGATCGTCCTTGGTGTCGGCGATGCCCCGCGCGAACTTGTAGCGCATGGCGTCGCGGGAGTTGAAGGTGAGGATGCGGTCCTTGGGGTTGACGATGTGCTGGCCCTTGAGGTCGTTGCGCCAGTGGACGACGCCGTTCTCATCGATGTCGCAGGAGAGCTCGGTGTGGATCTGCATGGCGCGCATGATGAGCGGGTCGTACCCGCCGCGGGCGGAGATGCGCTCCATCATGTAGAGGGCCTCTTCGAGCGCGCGCCCGGAGACGGGTTGCGTCTGCCCGGGGCCGGTGGATCTGTATCCGGTGGCCGCGCCGAAGTTGCCGCGGGTCATGAAGTAGATCTCGTTGCAGGCGAGCGCGGTCATCGCCGCGGCGGAGATGGCGGAGTTGATCCACGCGACCGTGCGGTAGGACTTCTTGTAGTGATCCTCGATCACGTCGGAGAGGTACTGCACCTCGTGCAGGTACCCGCCGCCGGAGTTGATGTGCAGGACCACGATGTCGGGGTTGTCGCCCTCGAGCAGTTCGTAGGAGCGCTTGAGCGCCTCGGCGTTGAGGTAGGTCCCCACCATGTCGCGTCCGGATTCGCCGAGGGTGATGAAGGCGACGCGGATGGCGTCCGGATCGGCGTCGCGGGCCGCGGGGGCGCGGCGTTGCTCCGGCGCGGGGCGGGCCTTCGCGTCGGGCGTCTTGGCGGCGGTCTCGGAGCGTTCGATGCGATCGATCTGCTCGCGGAGGATGTACTCGCCGCGTTCGATCGAGCCGACCGAGATCACGAAGTAGACGAAGGCGTCGGTCTCTTTCTCGATGCGGCCCTCGAGCACGCGCCCGTCCTTGAGGTGCAGGGTGTCGGCGAGCGCGGGCACGCCGAGGAACGTCAGCGCCAGCGCGAACGCGGTGAGCGTTCGGGTCAAGAGGCTGTGCAGTGTGGTTCGCTTCATGGTTGCTCCCGCTCGGAGTAGGGTGTGTGCGTGGTTCACCGCCGCTGGCGATCGGCGTTGGCGAGCGCCTGGCGGAGGTCTTCGATCTGCATGTCGATCTGGCTGCGCTGCTGCCCGCCGGCGTCGAGCACCTCGGCGAACTGTGACAGGATGCTGCGGAGCTCCCGCAGATTGCGCAGCCGGGTCTGGATCTCATCTCGGGTCGTCAGGCGCTGGTTCTCCTGCATCTCGCGAGAGATTCGCTGGGCGCGATCGATCCCGGCGCGGATGCGGGTGCGCCAATCGTCGACGATGCGCTGGGAGCGACCCTCGACCTTGACGTGCTCGGACCCCAGGCCCAGCCCGAAGACGAGGTCTTCGAGACGGTCGTATGTGCCCTGCGAGACGCGGAGGCGGAGGGCCCAGTCGGCGTCGAGGTTGAGCACGTCGTTGCCGCGCCCGCGGACGATGTCTTCGAGCGTGTCTTTATATGCGCCTTGCCCGTTGTCACTGAGGATCGTCCAGCCCTCGTTGTTGATCATCTCGTCGCTGGGCTTCTGCGTGTTGATGTAGAACTCCGGGCGGCCGCCGCGGAAGCGCACGGCCAGCCAGTAATCCATGCGCCCCATGGCGCGGATGATCTCGGGGGCGTACCCGCCGGTGAGCGCGACGCCCTCGGCGTGGCCGGAGAAGGCGGAGATGAGCTTCTCGGTGACCATGCTGTCGCCGACGCTGAAGTCCTGCAGCGTGCCGATGCCGCCCATGCGGCCGTCGGAGGTGAAGTAGATCTCGGGGCTGACGAAGGGCAGGAAGGCGGCGCCGACGGTGGCTTCCTTGATCCAGAAGACGATGCGGTGGCCCTCGCGGAGGTAGTCCTCGACCATGCCGGTCATGTCTTCGGCGCGGAAGATGCCCTGGAAGCCGGCCCGCTCATCCTGCGTGGTGTCCATCTTGATGATGATGACGTCGGGGTTCTGGGAGACCGCGTCGTCGAGGGCGCGCTGCAGGGGCGTCTGGGAGACGTCGGTGCCGAAGATCCCCTTGAGCTCGAACATCACTACACGCGCCGCGTCGTCGCTGGGGGCGACGGCCTGTCGCTGGGGCTCGCCGCGACGCGTCGGGGCGCTGGCCTTGTCGTCTCGGGCGCCGACCGCGACGACGCCGCGCTCGATCGTCAGAACGTCTGAGAGTGGGTAGCTGGTCTCTGTCGAGAGCGTTCCCACGTAGACCCGCATGCGCACGTGCGTGGCCGTCTCTTCGAGGACCACGCCCTCGACGACGCGCCCGTTGCTGAGCGTCACGCGATCGCGCTTCTCGGCGCCGTCCTGCGAGGCCGCAGCCTGCGCGACGCCGGTGAGGGGCGACCCCGCGGGCATCCACGCGCAGACCATCGCTGTTCCGGCGACACAAGCGAGCATGAAACGCGAGATCGTTCGCATGGTGGTGAGTCCTTCCCGGCGAGAGCCGGTTGTCGCATCGACGAAGAGGGAGCCGCCACGAAGGTTTCGAGGGGCTCCGGGGGGATCCGGGGGCTCTGAGGCCCGAGCGGCGTGCTCGACCCTCTCCAACAATCGAGGTTTCCCCTCTGATTCCCCCAAGTATACGGGTGAGCAGCGAAAAAGTTCTACATCCGCGGGCGTGAAGGTCGGTGTCCGTCAGGACTGTGCCCGCACGCGACGCACAAGCTCCAACGCGCCCGCCTTGTCGTGGATGCGGCCCTCGAGTTGAGCGTCGTACGCCACGTCCAGCCACGCCCGAAAACCCGGGCCGGGCGTGAAGCCCGCGGCGACGAGGTCGTCCCCGGTCAGGAAGGGCGCCGGGGCGATCCCCTGCGCGATCTTCGCTAACTCCTCAACGCGGGCGGACACGCTCGCGGCGAGGGCGGCGTCGCGCGCACGGACCAGCGCCATCGACTGCGCGAACCACGGCGTCGCCACGGCCCGCTTCTGCGCCGCCACGCCCGACGACGGCCAGTCCTGCTCCAGAATCGCGACCCCCTCGAGAACATCGCGGAGGGCGGCCCGCTCGTCGTTGCTCAGGCACAGGGCCGTACGCCACCGGTCGAGGATGCCGGGCGCCGTCTCGCGGATCCGGGCAGCGCTGACGCGGCGGCCCGCGGCCGCGCGATCCAGGGCCCAGGCGCCGAGTGCGGTTGGGTAGGGCGCATCGTCGCCGAGGCCGGCGAGGGTGGGCGTCTCGCAGAGGGCGTTCGGCTCTCCGAGCGTTGGGGCGTCGAGGCCCAGCCGCTGGAGGCGCGAGGCCGCGAGGGCGCGGGAGGGGTGCGTGAGCATCCTCCGCACCTCTTCGCCGATGCGCTCGCGGCTGACGCCCAGCAGTTCGCGGGCGTGCCGGGTGATCGCGTCGGCCGTGGCGCTGTCGATCTCGAAGCCGAGGCGCGAGGCGTGGCGGACGGCCCGGAGGGCGCGCAGGTGATCTTCGTTGAGGCGGGCGTCGGCGTCGCCCACCGCCCGAAGCACGCGCCGTGCCAGGTCTTCGCGCCCGCCGACGTGGTCGATGACGCGTCCGGACCCGCCGGCGCCGGTGTCGAGGGGGTCGAGGAAGAGGGCGTTGATGGTGAAGTCGCGCCGCTTGGCGTCCGCCTCGGCGTCGGCGTACTCCACGCTGTCGGGGCGGCGGCGGTCGGAGTAGTGGCCCTCGCGCCGGAACGTGGCGACCTCGACTGTTGCCCCCTCGTGGCGTACGAGCATCACGCCGAAGGATGCGCCGACCTCGTCCACGCGCCGGAAGAGCCCGCGCACCTGCTCGGGCCGGGCGTCGGTGGCGATGTCGTAGTCCTCCGGCTCGAGGCCCAGCAGCTCGTCACGCACGCAGCCACCCGCGAAGTAGGCGACGAAGCCCGCGTTGTGCAGGGTGCGCACGATCTCGGTGGCGCTGTGCCGATGCTTTTTGTGCGCGATCCGCGCCATGCGCGCAGTGTACGGCCCGGCGATCAGCGGCGCGGGGCGTAGAAGTGCAACGCCGTGGTGCCGTACTCGTGCGTCTCGGGGCCCAGCAGGCCCTCGTGGCGGAGATCGATCTCGGTCTGCTCCTCGATGGGGCCCGTGCTCGCGGGCCACGGGGTGCGGATCACCAGAAAGCCCCCCTCGTCGAGGATCGCGGCCAATGCGGCGCCCTGGCGCATGATGCGGTCCCGGCCCTGCTCCGACTCCCAGAGCGGGTAGGGCGGGTCGAGGAAGGCCAGGTGCAGCGGACGGCGGGCGCGGGAGAGGGCCGAGGGGCCCAGAGCGTCGCCGGTGACGACGTCGGAGCGGTCGCCGGCGCCGAGGGTCTCGATGTTCTCGCGGAGCAGGGCCGCGGCGGCCTTGTCGCGTTCGACGAAGGTGCAGAACTCGGCGCCGCGCGAGAGCGCCTCGAGGCCGATCGACCCCGTGCCCGCGAAGCCGTCGAAGACGTTCACGCCCTCGACGTGGCCGCGCAGGAGGTTGTAGAGCGACTCCTTCACCCGATCGGGGATGGGGCGGGTGGCGTCGTCCGGGGGCGACTTGAGCCTGCGTGATTTGTATTCGCCGCTGATGATGCGCATGGCAGGGATGATACGCCCGGGGCGAGTGGCGTCAGAACCGGATCACGAGCGAGCCGATCAGGCCGCCGAGCGAGCCCGTGAACTTCGTGTCGTCGTTGTCGACCTCGAAGAACATCTGCCGGAAGCCGATCTGCGCGCCCACGTTGTCGTGGGGCCTCCACTGGAAGCCCACGATCACGCTCACCGAGTAGCTCTCGCGGGAGCTGACGGGCATCACGCCCGCGTCGAGCGCCAGGTCGGCGGAGAATCGGCGGGTGAGTTCGGCCTCGAGTTTGCCGCCGACGATGGGGTGCACCCACACGTCGCTGTCGGTCAGCCGCTGGCCGTCGATGCGCTGCTCGAAATCCATGTGGAACATGCGGGCGCCGGCGTAGACGTGCAGGCCGAGGTGCACGTCGCTGGCGTCGTTGCCGGGGTTCCAGCGCCACACGTTGTGCCCGATAGTGGCGTCGACGGAGGCGAGGTCGACGCTGGTGTGGGTCTCGCCGAGGGCGCTGCTGCGCCCGTCGACGGAGAAGCCGAAGCCGGAGAGGGTGAACGTGAGGTCGTCGGCGCGGAAGTGGAGTTCGCCAAAGGGGTTGGCCTCGGGATCGCTGATGTTCAGGTCGCCGGCGTCCGCGCGCCCGGCGCCGCGGACGTTGAGATCGCCGCCGAGGGCCGCGTACCACACCGCGGGCTCGAACTGGATCTTCCACGGGCGGGGCTCGTTGTCGCGGAGGGCGCGCTCGACGGGGGGTTCGTCCTGTACGCGGGCGCCGGCCGCGGGTGCGCCGAGGCAGATCGCGACGCAGAGGGCGGGGGTGATGGCGATGGGTCTTGGTTTGGGCATGTGCGGCGGGGTCCTCGGTCTGACTCGTCGCGGGGCCGTGCGCCCCGTCGCCCCCTGAGTATGGCGTACATTCCGGGATCGTGAGCGCCGCCGCCGACCAGCCCGAGACCCCCCCCACCCCCGACTCCGCCCCGCTCCAGCCCGGGGGCGAGGAGATCGCGCCCGGCGTGCGGATCGCGCCCGACGCCGTGCGCTTCGCCTTCACCCGCAGCACGGGCCCGGGCGGGCAGAACGTCAACAAGCGCAGCACCCGCGCCGAGATGCGGATCCGCCTCGACGACATCCCCCTGCCGCCCGATGCGCGGCGCCGGCTGGTGCGGCTGGCGGGCTCGCGCATCACCGACGACGGGGAACTGATCCTCACCAACGAGGAGACGCGCTCGCAGCGGCGCAACCGCGATGCGTGCCTCGACACCCTACGCGAACTGGTGGTGCGGGCGCTGGTGAAGCCCAAGCCGCGCAAGAAGACCAAGCCGAGCAA
Source organism: Phycisphaerales bacterium (assembly GCA_007693765.1). Taxonomy (GTDB): domain Bacteria; phylum Planctomycetota; class Phycisphaerae; order Phycisphaerales; family UBA1924; genus RECZ01. Next base: position 9,578 of record RECZ01000102.1, read on the forward strand.
GGGCAGCGTGCGCCGTCGTCTGGAGGAGAAGTCGCAGCGGTCGGAGATCAAGAAGCGGCGGCAGCGACCGGGCTCGGACGGGCACTGAGCGCACGCTGTGTGCGCACGACCGATGCGCGGCGCGGGTTCGCACGCAGATCAGCGCGGAGCCTTCGCGCTCAGGCGTGCAGGGCGAGGCGGCAGAAGGCCTCGACGCCGGTGGGGATGGCGTCGTCGTTGAAATCGAACTCGGCCTGGTGCAGGTCGGGCATCGCGCTCGCGCCCTCGGGCAGCAGGCCCAGCAGGAAGAAGCACGAGGGGACGCGCTGGGCGTAGAAGGAGAAGTCTTCGCCGCCCATGCCGGGGGCGTCGTGCAGGCGGACGCGCGACTCGCCCAGCGCCTTCGACGCAACCTCGAAGAACGTCGATGTGGCCTCGGGGTGGTTGTCCGTCACGGGGTAGCCCGGCTCCCACTCGACGACGCCCTCGCAGCCGTGCGCCCCGGCGGTGTGCCGCACGATCTCGCGGAGGCGGCGCTCCACCAGCGCGCGCGTCTCGGCGCGGAGCGTGCGAGCCGTTCCCTTGAGCACGCACGAGCCGGGGATCACGTTCTCGGCGTCGCCGGCGTGGATGGCGCCGACGGTCACGACGGCGCTGTCGAGTGGGTCGACGGCGCGGGAGGCGATCGTCTGCAGGGCGGTCACGCAGTGGGCGCCGGCGACGATGGGGTCGTGCGCGAAGTGCGGGAACGCCGCGTGCCCGCCCACGCCCTTGATGGTGATGTGGAAGTTGTCCGTCGCGGCGAGCAGCGGGCCGGGGCGCGTCGCGACCACGCCCAACTGCAGGCGCGGCCAGCCGTGCAGGCCGAACATCGTGCGCACTGGCGGCCCCAGCAGCGAGCCGTCGATGGCGCCCTCGTCGCACATGCGCTTGCCGCCGGCGCCGCCCTCCTCCGCCGGTTGGAAGACGAAGGTGACGGGGTTGGGGCGGTCCTCGACGCGGGCCAGGACGCGGGCGGCGCCGAGCAGCATCGCGGTGTGCCCGTCGTGCCCGCAGGCGTGCATGACGCCGGGCGTCTCGGAGGCGTAGGGCGCGCCCGTCGCCTCGTGGATGGGCAGGGCGTCCATGTCCGCCCGCAGCCCGATGGCGCCGCGTGCGTCCGGGCGCGTCGCCGGGAGGTAGGCCACGACGCCCGTGCCCCCGGCCAGCCCGGCGCGGAACTCGATGCCCGCGTCGGAGAGCGCGCGTTGCACGAGCGCGCTGGTGCGCTCTTCCTTGTACATGAGTTCGGGGTGACGGTGCATCGTGCGCCGGGCCTCGGTGAGGCTGGGCGTGAGTTCGTCGATCAGGCCCCTGAGGGCGGCGGTGTCCATGTCGGCGAGTGTAGGTCGGGCCGCACGCTCAGCGGAGGCCGTCGAAGGGCGCGAGGCCGCCGTAGGCGACGCATTCGACGGCGTGTTCCTCCCGCAGCCACTGCAGAAGCAGGTTCATGCCGATGGCGTCGCTGGCCATGTGCCCGGTCACCACCAGCGACCCGGCGTGGCCCTCGCGCGCCCGGGCTTCGAGGCGGCCCGCGTCCTCGCCCGAGAGGTGGATGTACGCCACCGTGCCCACGCCGTGGGCGAAGAGGGCCTCGGCGACGGACGCCCCGCCGTTGGTGCCCCCGGCGTGCATGACGGCGATGCGCCCCGCGGGGCGCGGCGCATCGGACTCGGGCACGACGATGATCTCGTTCTCCGGGTGCGCGAGTTCTGGAACATCGCCCAGCGCGCGCACGACGTCGGCGACCGTGGCGTGCTCGGGCAGCGGGCGCAGGGCTTCGAGCATGGCGAGGCGCCCGAGTTCGTCCGCCGCGAGGTGCACGTTGAGCAGCGTGATCCCGATGCGCTTGGCGGCGTCGGCGAGGTGGCCCCAATCGGAAAGGTGATCGTTGAACCGCGCCCGGCGCGCGAGCGGCTCGACGGCGGCGCGGGCGGGCGCGGGGGGCACGCCGTGGTCCTCCATGAGTTCGACCATGCGCGCGAGCACGAGGTGGAAGCGGCGCTTGGCGTCGCCGGCGAGCGGGTGGTGGAGCAGGAACGTGTCGCAGCCCATCTCCCGCGCGACCAGCAGGTCGCCGGTGGTGGCGTTGATGCCGGCGCAGACGCGCCGGACGGGGGCGCCCGCGTCGTGGGCGACGCAGGAGTCGGCGGGCGTCTCGTCGAACCCGGCGAGGCGGGAGGAGGCTTCGAGCAGGTCGTGGGCGCGCATGGCGTGATCCTTACTTGAGCGGGCGCAGGCCTTTGGTCGCCCGCGCCTCGTTCATGGCGTTGAACGCGGGGCGGTGGTCGCGCACGAGGTTGACGAGTTGCGTGGCGCTCACACCAAGACGCAGCGCGGCGTGGGGGGCGTCCCACCCGGCGTCGGCGAGGGCGTCCATCGCTTCGGCGAGCAGGGCGGGGAAGTCGCGGTGCTCGGGGTTGCAGACGATCCGCGTGCCCTTGCGGCGCGACCGCCACAGGTCGGAGCCGATCTCACCCTCGGGCACGCCCTCGCGGTGCGTCGCGGCGAGGACGAGCCGGAGCCGGTAGAGGGCGACGCGTTTGTTCTCGATCTGGCTGCGCCGCTCGCTGGCGTGGGCGCGGAGGCCGGTGGGCTCGTGGACGAGCGTGACCATCGTCTCGACCTTGTTGCGGTGCTGCCCCCCGGGGCCGCCCGCGCGCCCGCGCTCGACGGCGCAGTGCTTGAGGAGGTCGTCTTCCGGGAGCGCGGCGGGGTGCATGCGTGTACACGATACGACGGCTCGGCGAGCCGCCCCACCGAAGAGCCGTTCAGCCGCGCCGGCGGCGCGCGGCGAAGAGCAGGGAGACGGCGCACAACGCTGCGGCGCCCGGGCTCGGGATCGCAGAGGCGATGCGGAGACCATGCACGGATAAGTGCTCGAAACCTTCTCCGTATCTGTCGAGACGGTCTGTGTTGTGTGATGGTTGTCCCAGCGCTGAACCTGCCACGAGCCGCAGCAAGTTATTGCCAAACGGCTCCCCGTCCTCCAGCCACTCCCGCGCCCCGCCGGAGACATCCAGAAGGCCCCACGGCGAATCCGCGTGCGGGTACGACCCCACCGGCATCGAACTCGGCGCGCCCCAGTCGTTGCCCGCGTTGGTCATCGCCCCCGAGCCGGGCGGGCCCCCTTGGAGCGGGACCTCGCTCTGGTAGGGGTAGAGCCAGTACCCCTCCTGCCCCTCGCCGTAGCGGTTGGGGTCGTAGTGCGCAGCCTTGGCCCACTCGTCGATGGAGGGGATCCAGTACTTCGCGTCCGAGGAGCGTGTCGCGATGCTGTTCGGTCCCTGGCCGAAGAAGGAAGTGTCGTAGACGCCGCTCTCGAAGGCCCACTGCTCGCTGACCTTGTCGTTGTGCAGCCAGTTGACGAACCGGGCCGCGTACTGCCACGACATCTGCGAGGCGAGGTGCGGGTGATCGGCGTTGAACTGGTATTGAGGCACCCCGTTCTGGAAGCCGACCAGGTGCGCCGAGCCGCCGTGGAACCTGACAGAGTTTGTGTGCCCGCTGCTCACGTAGGGCGCGTAGGCCTGGACGAAATTGAAGTACTGCGTGTGCGTGACCTCGGTCCTGGTCATGCGGTAGCGGTAGTCCACCGCGCCGAGGCCCGCGAGTTGGGGACGCGTGGGCAGTTCGGAGGCCAGCGCCCCGCGGTTGCCGGGGGCGCCGATCGTCACCCAGTTCAAGCCGTAGTCGGGCGCCTTGCCCGCGTGCGCAGACGCGGCGGCGAGGATCGCGATCAGCGCGGCCGCCGCGCGGTGGTGGAGCCGGATACGAATCGTGTCGCTCATGGTGTTCTCCAGTGCCGCGGACATCATGCGGCGCCCCGGGCCGCGATACAAGCAAAAACCGGCCGCTTTGCGCAAATTGTCCCGCGAGGAAGGAAATCTTCGGTGGGGCGGCTCGCCGAGCCGCCTGATTTTCTTCGTGTCGGGCAGCCAACAAGATGGCGGCTCGGCGAGCCCCCCCCGCCCCACCTCAAGAGCCGCTTTGCGGCTCAGGCGGTCGTCGTGGGCTCGGCGCGGAGGGTTAGGTCGTCGGTGTCGGCGTTGATGAGGCGGTGGTGGGCGAGGCCGGCGATCATCGCGGCGTTGTCGAGGCAGTAGGCCATGGCGGGCAGGTGGAGGTCGACGGCGCGGCGCTCGGCGAGGCGCGCGAGGTCGGTGCGCAGGCGCGAGTTCGCGCTCACGCCGCCGCCGACGATGATCGAGCGGTATGCGTGCCCCCGCTCGCTGGCGGCGTCGAGCGCGCGCTCGATCTTGAGCGTCACCGCGCGCACCGCGGCGCGCTGGAACGATGCGGCGATGTCCGCCCGCGCTTGTGCGCTCAGGTGCGTGTGGTCGCGCTCGAAGCGGGTGACGCCGCCGTCGCGCACCGGGGCGCCGCGGACGCAGTAGAGAACGCTGGTCTTGAGCCCGCTGTAGGAGAAATCGAGCGAGTCGGGTGCGAGGCGACTGACGGGGAAGTCGTGGGCGCGGTCGTTCCCGTCGCGGGCGAGTTTGTCGAGATTGGGGCCGCCGGGGTGGGGCAGGCCCAGCATGGCCGCGGCCTTGTCGAAGGCCTCGCCCACGGCGTCGTCGATGGTGGAGCCGAGGCGGGTGAGCGTGCGCGGGCCGTCGCAGCGGTAGAGCGCCGTGTGCCCGCCGCTGACGACGAGGCCGAGCGCCGGGTACAGCGCCTCGGCGGAGACGGGGGCGCGGGGCTTGGAGGCGTCGGTGAGCAGCGGCGCGTAGAGGTGGGCGTGGACGTGGTCGACGCCGATGAGCGGCTTGCCCAGCGCCAGCGCCAGCGCCTTGGCGCCCGCCACGCCCACCAGCAGTGCGCCGATGAGGCCGGGGCGGTGGCCGACGGCGATGGCGTCCACATCGCGCAGGCCGACGCCGGCGGCGCGCAGTGACTCGCGCACCACGGGCAGGATGCGCTCCACGTGGGCGCGGCTGGCGATCTCGGGCACCACGCCGCCGTACTCAGCGTGCAGGTCGTGCTGCGAGGCGATGATGTTGGACAGCGCCTCGCGCCCGTCGCGCACGAGGGCGCAGGCGGTCTCGTCGCAGCTTGTTTCGAGGCCGAGGATCAGGGTCATGGGTGGGCGGCCGCGCGGGGGATCATTCTTGTTGCGCGTCGTCGCGTTGCAGGGGGGCGTCCATGAGCCAGCGCTCGATGCCCGGGCCGGTGATGCGCAGGGTGGCGATGGTGTTGCCCTGGGCGTCGACGACGTTGAGCACGCCGCCGGTGAGGTCGAGGTCTTCGGGGAGCAGGTCGGTGGGCGGCTGCTCGCGGGCGCCGGTGGTGCGGAGGGCGTCGAGGCGCCTGTCGACGCGGGCGACCTCGCGCAGCAGGCGTTCGCGCGCCTGCTCGGTGCGGCGCATCTCGTCGCTGCTGATCGCGTCCGCGGCGGCGACGGCCTCGCTGACCGGCCTCCACTCGTTGTGCGCGGCCTTGTCGCGGAGGGCGGCGACGGCGCCGGTGAGTTGGGCGTCCTGCAGGCGGGCGAGCACCCATTCGGGGTCGGTCCAGCGGTGCTCCTCGTCGGCCTCGCCGTTGCGCTGACGGATGATCTCCTCCTCGCGACGGATGGTGAGCATCTTTCGGGCCTCTTCGTCGGTCATGGGCAGGTAGAAACCGGGCGTCGGGTCGACGCCCCACGCCGCGTCGTCGTCGGAGCGGTGCAGGCTGCGCCCCGAGGGGAGGTAGTAGTGCTGCTCGGTGATCTTGAGTTGGCCGGCGCCCGAGGGCAGCGGGACGACGTTCTGCACGCTGCCCTTGCCGAAGGTGCGCTCGCCGAGCACGATCGCGCGGCCGTTGTCGGAGAGGGCGCCGGCGACGATCTCGCTGGCGCTGGCGCTCTGGCGGTTGGCGAGGACGACGATCGGGAAGTCGGGCAGCGTGCCGCGGGATCGGGCGGTGAAGCGCTGCGGCGAGTGGGCGCGGCCCTGCGTCGAGACGATGACGCCCTCGGAGAGGAACAGGTCCGCGATCTCGATGGCGCTGTTGAGCATGCCGCCGGGGTTGAAGCGCACGTCGAGGATGAGCCCGCGCATGCCGCCCGCGAGCAACTCGCGGACCACGCGCTCCACGTCGGCGGCGGTGCTGGTGGTGAACTGCGAGATCCGCAGGTAGGCGATGCCCTCTTCGGGGGCGAGCCAGAAGTCCCAGCGGTCGTCGATGCGGTGCACGCCCCTGACCGTCTGCGTGACGATGCGGGCGCGGATGATCTCGACGTCGAAGGTCTCGCCGTCGCGCTCCACGGTGACGACGACCGGGGTGTTGGGCTCGCCCGTGAGCTTGGCGATGCAGTCGAAGATGCTCAGCCCGAAGGTGGACTCGCCGTCGACGGCGGTGATGCGGTCGTCGGCCATGATGCCGGCCTTGTAGGCGGGCGAGTCTTCGAGGGGGCTGATGATCTTGAGCCAGCCGTCCTCCATGCGGACCTCGGCGCCGATGCCCACGAAGGCGCCGCGGGTCTGCTTGTCGAACTCCGCCACGTCGCGCGCGGGGATGAACTCGGTGTAGGGATCGTTGAGCGACTGGAGCAGCCCGGTGATGGCGCCCTGCAGCATGGCCTCGCGGTCGGGGTCGGTCACGAAGTCGCGGGTGACGAGGCGTTCGACGTCGATCAGGGGCTCGTACCACGTGTAGACCGAGGCGCGGTTGGCCGCGGCGACGGGGAGGCGCACCAGCAGCACGCCGATGAGCACCACGAACAGGACTGGGGCGACGCGTCTGGCGTTGAACACGGTTGGACCTCCGTCGGTGCGGTCGGGGGCGGGACGATCGGATCGTACGCGATCAGACGCCGGCGCCGGGCGGTTCGTTCCGTCCGGGATCGGCGGGATCGGCCCGTGGGCGGGCGCGGCGCCGGCCGGGGCGGCGTATTCTTCTGTTCGGGCCGCGCCCCGGGTCGGGTTCACACGCGGCCGCAGGACGGGGCGCACTTCGATCGCACGCGCGCGGGGAGGACCCCCCGTAAGGAACACATGGCAGGAAAATCGCACACAGACCGCACGACCATCGCCGTGGCAGCCGAGAAGGCGGTGCTGGCCGCGGTCCGCCTCCCGGACGACAACATCGACGAGCGCGACCCGATGGGCGAGCTGCGCTCGCTCGCCGAGACCGCCGGCGCCCGCGTCGTGAGCGAGATGACGCAGAACCGCCAGCGCCCGGAGGCGGGCACGTTCATCGGTTCGGGCAAGGTGGACGAGCTCAAGACGCTCTGCGAGGCCACCGGCGCCACGCTGATCATCTTCGACAACAACCTCTCGCCCAGCCAGATCGGCAACATCGAGAAGCGCGTCGAGCGCAAGGTGATCGACCGCTCCGAGCTGATCCTCGACATCTTCGCCAGCCGCGCCACCACGCACGAGGCCAAGCTGCAGGTCGAGTTGGCGCAGTTGGAATACACCTACCCGCGCCTCCGCGCCATGTGGGACCACCTGGAGCGCATCGTGGGCGTGGGCGGGGTGGGCGGCATCGGCACCCGCGGCCCGGGCGAGCAGCAACTCGAGATCGACCGGCGGCTGGTGCGCAAGCGTCTGTCCGAGCTGCGGGGCGAGCTCGAGGTCATCCAGGCCCGCAAGCGGCGCGAGGTCGAGAAGCGCAACACCGATTTCTTCACCGTCGGCCTCGTGGGCTACACCAACGCGGGCAAGTCGACGCTGTTCAACACGCTCACCGAGGGCGGCGCGTACGTGGCGGACAAGCTCTTCGCCACGCTCACCACGCGCACGCGCGAGTGGTCGGTGGAGTCGGAGACGGGCTCGACGCGGGTGATGATCTCCGACACCGTCGGGTTCGTGCGCAACCTGCCGCACAACCTCGTCGCGTCGTTCAAGGCCACGCTCGAGGAGGCCACGCACGCCGACCTGCTGCTGCTGGTGCTGGACGTCTCCGACCCCTCCGCCGAGCGGCAGTACGAGACGGTGAACAAGGTGCTCGACGAGTTGTTCGCCGACGTCGCCAAGGCCGAGGCCCGCGCCGAGCGCGAGTGGGCGCCGCCGCGTCGGTTGCTCCTGCTCAACAAGATCGACCGCCTCGAAGACAACGCCAACCTGCTGGTGTGGCAGGCCCGCGTGCCCGACTCGGTGCCCATCGTCGCCCGCGACCCCGACGGGGCGGGGCAGGATCTGCTGCGTGCGGCGGTGCTCGAAGCGCTGCGCGGCCCGATGCTCGAGTGCGTGATCCGCATCCCGATGCGCGATTCCAAGGGCGTGCACGCGATCGAACAACGAACGCAGGTGCTCGAGCGGGCGTACGAGGACGGCGCCGCCCTGCTGCGGGTGCGCATCGGCGCCAACGAGGTGCAGCGGCTGCGGGCGCTGGGCGCGACGATCGAGGAGGCCGGGGCGCCGGCGTCGTAAGCGGGGCGGGGGCTGTCTGTGGCTTTGGGGGCCGTGCCGCCCCCCTGAGGATTTGGGAGTGGACATCTTCCCCGGGGGCGGCGATACTTCCCGCCCATTGGCCACCTTAGCTCAGTTGGTAGAGCGGAGCTTTCGTAAAGCTCAGGTCGCCGGTTCGAGTCCGGCAGGTGGCTTTCCCATACAAAAAAGAACGGCCCGCGTGGGCCGTTTTTTTTGTTGGCGGCCGACGGCTGCGCAGGAGCGCCCGCCCGCGGCTTTCGCCGCGTTCGTGCGCCCCTGTGCTTCGTCGTTGGTATGGGCGCGCGTCTAGGCGCTCGGGTGCCTGGGGACACGCGGCGTCTGATCGACGAGTGCGCCGAGTTCGGTGGGGGTCATCTTCGCCGCGTGCGCGGCGCCGTTGAGCGCGGATTTGAAATCGGAGTGGGACGCGTCGTAGCTGTCGCGGATGTGGCGGCACGCCCGCTCGGAGATGCTCCGTCGTTCGACGTCGCCCATCTCGCCTTCCTCGCCCGTATCGGAGACGCCTCGCGCCGCCGCGGCGATCGCGGGGGAGCGGAGCATGACGGCGGCCGAGAGCACGCCGCGCATGATCTCGCTGGCGACCTCGATGACGTTCGTGTCTTTGGTGCCGAAGCCGTTCGTGTTCTTCGTCAAGAGCTCACGGCATCCGGCCTCCACAACCATGGGATCTGCGCCCTGTGCGAGCCGATACACCAGGTCGTGCGAAGCCGCCGCCAGCGGGGAAAGATTCAGATTTTCCATAACAGCACACTTTCCGTGAACTGTTGATGGCCCCGCATCGAAGCGAGCGGCGGGGCTTGTGTTCACGGACAAGTATGGGCGAGCCGCGCGGCGATTGGTATCGGGTCTTCCACTGAGTGGGGCGAGGCCGTAGCACGTAGCGTGCGGGCGCGATTTACTCGCTGAGCCCGGTCAGGCCCTCACGCACCGCGTATTTCGTCAGTTCGGCGATGGAGTGGATGTCGAGCTTGCGGATGATGTTCGTGCGGTGCGATTCGATCGTTTTCAGCGCTGCGCCGATGCGGACGCCGATCTCCTTGCTCGTGAGCCCCTCGGCGATGAGCTGCAGCACCTCGCGTTCGCGGGGCGTGAGCGAATCAATGGGGGGCGTGCCGGTCCGCGGGACGCCGTGCTCGCTGCCCTGGCGCCGGTCGACCAGCACGTGGGTGAGGTCGGAGGTGACGTAGAACTTGCCGCGTTTGACGGAGTCGATGGCGCGGAAGAGTTCTTCGCTGTCGCACGTCTTGAGCAGGTAGCCGCGGGCGCCGGCGTCGAGCATGCCCGTGACGTAGCGCTCGTCGGAGTGCATGGAGAGGGCGATGATGGCGATTTTGGGGTCGGCGGTGTGGATCTTCCGCGTCGCCTCGATGCCGTTGAGGTCGGGCATGCCCACGTCGATGAACATGATGTCGGGGGCGTGCTTCGAGGCCAGCGCGATCGCGTCGCGCCCGTTCGTCGCCTCGGCGACGACGGAGAGGCCCTCGACGCCCTCGAGGATCGATCGGATCCCGCCGAGCATCATGGCGTGGTCGTCGACGATGATGATCGTTGTGGCTTCGGTTGTTGTGGTGTTAGACACGTGTAGGCGCTCCGTGTGAGGTCGTCGGGACGGTGATGGTGGCTCTGGTCCCCTCGCCGACGCTGCTGACGAGGTTGAACGACCCGCCCACGCCGCGGATCTGCTGTTCGACGCTGAGCAGCCCGAAGTGGGACGATTCGTCATGCCCGATGCGGGTGTGGTCGGCGCTGAAGCCGGGCCCGGTGTCGCGCACCATGATGCGGAGGCTGCTGCGCTTCGCGACGCAGGTGATGACGATCTCTGTTCCCGGCGCGTGCTTGGAGGCGTTCACCAGAAGTTCGCGCACGGCGCGGAAGACGATGATGCGCGTTTCCTTCGTGATGTCGGGCTCGTTGTCGTCGAGCGCGACGTGGATGGGCGTGCCGTATTGCTTGCTGAGGTGCTCGGCGAGCCACCGCAGGGCGGAACGCAGGCCGAGGTCTTCGAGGACGGGCGGGCTCAGTTCGAACGAGAGCGTGCGAACCTCATCGATCACCCTGTCGATGCTCGTGACGACCTTCGATTGCTTGCTGACGGCGCCGGCGCCATTGAGCACCATCGAGCGGATCTGCGCCAGTTCCTGCGCGACGACGTCGTGCAGCGCCTGGCCGAGGCGGCGGCGCTCGGTCTCTTCGATGAGCGTCTGTCGCACCAGCAGGTGTGTGATCATCACCTGCTGCGCGGCCATGATCGAGGCGGTGTGGTCGCTCGTATCCTCGCTTTGCAGGATCAAGACCGCCAACTGCCGGCGGTTGCTCGGGAGTTCGATCTGGGACCAGCGGGCCGCGTACACGCGCCCGCCGGTGTCGGGGGCGTCCTTGTCGGGCGCGCTGTGGAGGGCGATGACGCCGACGGAATGCGCACCACCTCGGAGCGCGGCGAGCAGCGCATCGGCCGGGTCGAAGTGACGGAGGCTGCGCTCGAGCGTTTCGCGCTGCGGCCGATCGAGCATGCTGCGCGTCGCCTGCAACCACGGCGCGTTGTGCGCAACGATCTCATCACCGTCAGCGACGACGGCCGCGGGGCGCTCGATGTGAGATATGAGGATCTCGGCGAGCGGCGCGAACTCGGCGAACGTTGTTACCAGTTGCTGTTTCATCCACACCCGCTTTTACAACCTCGTTTCTATTGTTGCCACGACGCCATCGAGCAAGCAACAGTATACCCCCCGTCGGGGTGTCGTTGGCGCCGGAGTGCGGTCTTTGGAGCGAAAAAATACGGCGTGATACGCCTCCGGGTCGTGGAGTGGATCGTGTGTTCGATATCAGGGTTTCACCTGATGGATTCGGCGGGCGGGACGCGTCATGATCCCCCTGTCGGATTTCCCAACGCACAGGGAATGACAACAGGGAAGCACGCATCGTCTACGGAGAGACGTGTTCACATCACAAACGACCACAGCCCCGAGATGCGGGGTGGTGTTCGCGGCCCTCAACCGTTGCGGCGTGTATGCACGCCGAGCGTGAGGGTGTGGTGTGGCACGGCGTGGTTACGGACGCGGCGTGTCAGCGCCGGGAACAAGAGAGGCCCGCACCATGAGCGAGAGCAGGAACGATCCCGATCGGACCGCCGCGAACAGCGAAGTGCTCAAGGGAACGCGGCCCGACATCGACGAACGTCTTTTGCGGGACATCCTCGACGCGAAGCTCCAGAACGAGAGCGACGCGAGCGAGCAGCGTCCCGACGCCGACGATCAGCCGCGCGTCCTCGTCAGGCCGCGCGGCGCGCCGGCGTCTCCGACTCGGTCACGGATCGACTGAGCAACAGGTTCACCGGCCGGCTCATGCGGCCGGCCATACAGCGCAGGAACGGCGGGGCCGTCGCGGCGCCCGCCGAGTTCGCACAGAGATCCTCCGGCATCCACGCCGCGCGAGGGTGACGACGTGTTCGGCGCCGATCGGATGAGTCAGTCAGGCACAAGCCTTGTTCGGCGCGTAACCGGATGGGGAGAGAATCTTGCACATCGGAATGCACAGGGAGTTTTCCATGCATGCGAAGCTGAATCGGAATTCGAAGTCGACACTGTTCGTGGCGACGATCCTCGCCGCGGGCCTGGCCACGCACACCCAGGGCGGCATCGAGATGGGGACCGCGATGACGTACGCCGTGCACGGCGCGGCGGGCGTCACCAACACGGGCCCGTCCGTCATCACGGGCGATCTCGGGGCGTGGCCGACGGGGAGCGTGACGGGCTTCCCGCCCGGGATCGTGAACGGGACGATGAACATCGGGAACGCGGCCGCGATGCAGGCGCACAGCGACGCGACCACGGCGTACAATACGATCGCCGGCCTGTCCCCCACGCAGAACCTCACGGGCACGGACCTGGGCGGCCTGACGCTCACGCCGGGCGTGTACTTCTTCGCGTCGTCGGCGGGGCTGACGGGCAACCTCACGCTCGACGCGCAGGGCGATCCGGACGCGCAGTTCGTCTTCCAGATCGGCAGCACGCTGACCACGGCGACCGATTCGTCGGTGTCGTTCATCAACGACGCTGACGGGTGCAACGTGTTCTGGCAGGTGGGGAGCTCCGCGACGCTCGGCGTCCGCACGGACTTCACCGGCACCATCATCGCGCTGGCCGCCGTCACGCTGACCACGGACGCGACCATCACGCACGGCAGGGCGATCGCGCTCACGGAGTCGGTCACGATGGATTCGAACATCATCGACGGCGGCCCGTGCATCCCGTCGCCCGGCGCGTTGGCGCTGCTCGTGCCCGCGTGCCTCACCGTGTTCCTGCCGCGTCGCCGCGACGCTGCGCGCCGTGGGGGCGCGTTAGCGCGTTCGTAAGTCTCGGCGCGTTCTCACGCGCTGCTTCATGCGTTGAGCGGTCGCCGGGCCTCACGCCCGCCCGGCCGATCAGCGGATGAACGCCGACTGCGATCGGCGATGGCGGGCCGATATCGCTCAACTCAGGATGACCCGCACCCGCCAGCGGGTTGTCCAACACACGAGCGGCCAGATCCTCCAGGAGGGGGAGTTCCGGCCGCTCGTGTTTATTTTTGGGTCGACAGACAGGTTGGTTTGGTGAAGACGTGCGAGCCGCGGATCCCATCGGAGGCCGCGTCCATGTGCGATACCACGGCTGCCCCCCCCGGGCGCGGGCGGCGTCACGCGGGGTGCGTCGGCGCTGCGGGGGCGGCGGCGAGGTCCGCCAGCGCTGCGGCCAGATGCGGGAAGCGGAACGCGAATCCCTCATCGAGCAGGCGCGTGGGCACGCAGTAGCGCCCGTAGAGCGCCAGTTCGGGGTCTGTGCGCAGGACCAGCGGCGCGCCGAGGCGCACCAGGAAGGCCGGCGCCGGCAGCCCGATCGGGCGGCGGAGCGCGCGGCGGAGTTCGCGCATGAAGACGGCGTTGGAGACGGGGTTGGGCGCGGTGGCGATGTAGGCGCCGCGCATTGCGTCGTCGGTCAGGGCGCGGGCGAAGACGCGGTTCATGTCCGTCTCGTGGATCCACGACATGCCCTGGCGCCCGCGCCCGACGGTCCCGCCCAGCCCCCAGCGGGCGAGCGCCCCGAGCCGGGCCATCGCGCCGCCCTCACGCGTGAGCACGAAGCCCGTGCGCAGGATCACGCGGCGCAAGCCCTCGGGCGCGGCGCGGTCGAACGCCTCCTCCCAGCGCGTGGCCACGAGAGGGGCGAGGCCGAGGCCGAAGGGGGAGCCCTCGTCGCACACCACGTCGGGCGGGTCGCCGTAGGCGTGGGCGGTTGACATCTGCACCCAGACCCGCGGCGGCGACGCGGCTTGGCGCATCGCCAACCCCAGCGCCGTGGTGGCTTCGACGCGTGAGCGCAGGATCTCGTCGCGGTTGTCGGGCGTTTTGACGCAGTCCACGGTGCGCCCGGCGAGGTTGATCAGGCCCGAAGCGCCCTCGAGGCAGCCCGACCACGCCCCGAGCGTGCGGGCGTCCCACGTGATGTGCTCCCACGGGCCGCTTTCGCGGGGTGGGCGGCGCGAGAGGAGCACCGCTCGCGCCCCGCCGGCGTGCAGATATCGGGCCATCGCGCGACCCAGCACGCCGCTGCCGCCGGCGATCACCACCTGTCCCTCCGGAGTCGGATCAAGCATGATGGCAGTGTATCCGTCCGGGGAGCCGCTCCGCTTTTTGAGAATTCCTCCCCCATAGTGGCGGTTTTCCCTTGCATTTATCCCTCGTGGCACATACTCTGGTGGTATGTGGGGCGGTTGCCGCCGCCCCTTTGGAACACGTCACAGACTCTCGGCGATGACGCTCGCGTCGGTCGTCTATAAGAGGAGGGAACACACGCATGCGAATTCTGACCGCTTCGTTGCTCGCGGCCGCCGTCGCCGGCTCCGCGTCCGCCAACATCACCCAGGTCGTGCCCCCCGCGTACGACGGCGCCCAGGGCACCGCGTCGTTCGTCGGCCCCATGGCCATCGGCGCCCGCACGTACCAGTTGCTCATCAGCGAGACGCAGCTCACCAACCTCGTGGGCCTCGAGCTCACCGGCATCTCGTGGCGCCTCCCCGCCAACGCCACCATCGGCTGGCCCGCCTCGAACCTGTCGTACAACAACTACGACATCTACCTGAGCGACAGCGTGGACCCCTCTGACCGCAGCCTGACGTTCGCCGACAACATCGTCGGGACGCAGACGCAGGTCCGCTCGGGCGCGCTCTCCGTGGACGCGGGCGACTACACCTTCGGCTCCAGCCCCAACGCCTTCGGCCCCACGATCTTCTTCAACACGGGCTACCTGTACACGGGCGGCAACCTGCTGCTCGAACTCCGCCACGACGGCAACGGCGTCGCCTCGCGCGCCATGGACGCCATCGGCACCTCGACCGCCGGCTACGGCACGGACTTCAGCGCCGCGTGGCAGAGCGGGTACGACGCCGTCTCCGGCTTCCAGGGCAACTTCGCGATCGTCGAGTTCACGGCCATCCCCGCCCCCGGCGCCGCGGCGCTGCTCGGGCTGGGCGCGCTGGTCGCGACGCGCCGCCGCCGCTGATCCGATTTCGCCGCAAGATTCTCGAACACCCCGCCGCGGGGCGTCGTCCGGACGCCCCGCGGCGTCTTTTTTGCCCCGAGCGACGCCCGACCACGGCATCTGACGGCGTCTGATGGTTTTTTCTTGCCTGCACCCCCCATAACACGGTATCTTGGTGATCGATTGGGAGGTTGCGTTCGTCGCCCCCTCGGAACACGTCAACTCCAGCCCGTCCCTCCCGATGGAGGGCCGGCACAACAGGAGGGAATGCAACATGCGTCTTTTGAGCGTTTCGATCATGAGCGCGGCGATCGCGGGCGCGGCCGCCGCGGGGCCTATCACGCAGACGGTCCCGTTGAGCGCGGAGAACGCCGCCGGCAACTCGACCTTCCTCGGCCCGCTCGCCAACAGCCAGCGGACGTATCAGCTCCTCGTGCACGAGTCGCAACTGACGAACCTCGTGGGCCTGCGGCTGACAGGCCTCTCGTGGCGACTGCCGACGGCCGCCACCATCGATTGGCCCGCCGCGATCGTCGAGTACGCGAACTACGACATTTACATCAGCGACAGCGTCAACCCCGCGGATCGCAGCCTGACCTTCGCGGACAACGTCGTCGGGACGCAGACGCAGGTTCGCTCCGGCGCGCTGACGATCGACGAGAACTCGTACACCTCGGGCAGCAGCCCCAACGCCTTCGGCCCGACCATCGACTTCGGGACGGAATACCTGTACACGGGCGGCAACCTGCTCGTCGAGATCCGCCACACCGGGTTCACGGGGACGTCGCGGAGCGTCGATGCGTACAGCACCTCCGCCGCGACCGGCTACGGCTCGCTCTTCAGCGCCGCCTGGACCGGCAACTACGAGGGCGTGCAGGGCACGCAGGGCAATTTCTCGATCTTCCAGTTCAACGCGATCCCCACGCCCGGCGCCGCGGCGCTGCTGGGCATGGGCGCGCTGGTCGCTGCGCGTCGTCGCCGCTGAGCGCGCCGATTACGCTCGATCCAACCATACACCGACCGCGGTGCGTCGCTACGGCGCACCGCGGTCTTTGCGTTGGCTCACGGGCCGTTCTTCGGGGCGAATTGTGATGGAAATGCCCATTTTTTTCTTTGTAGATCGGGCACACCACTGTATGCTCTGTTCGGAATGCGCCGTTGTGGCGCCTTTCGGAACACGTCATTGATCCTCGGCCGCCGCGGCTCGCGGTCCGTCACGCAGGAGGGAACACACATGCGCAAAGTCAGTATCGCCATGTTCACCGCGGTCATCGCCGGCGCGGCGAGCGGTGGTCAGATCACTCAGGTCGTACCCGGGGCGTACACGAACACGCCGGGCACGGGCGTCTTCCTCGGCCCGATGACCATCGGCCCGCGCACCTACCAGATGCTGCTGCACGAGGACATGCTCACGAACCTCGTGGGCCTCGAGCTCACCGGCATGTCGTGGAGGCTCCCGCTCAGCGCGACCACCGGCTGGCCCGCGTCGGACATCGCGTACAGCAACTACGACATCTACCTCAGCGGCAGCGTCGACCCATCTGACCGCAGCCTGACCTTCGCGGACAACGTCGTCGGGACGCAGACGCAGGTGCGCTCCGGCGCGCTGACGATCGACGCGGACTCGTTCGGCTTCGGCGGGTCTCCCACGAACGACTTCGGCCCGACGGTCGGCTTCCAGAGCGGCTACCTCTACACGGGCGGGAACCTGCTCGTTGAGATCCGCCACGAGGGCAACGGCTTCGGCTCGCGCGCTCTCGACGCGCTGACGACATCAACCTCCGGGTACGGGTCGATGTTCAGCGCCGCGTGGCAGAGCAGCTACACGGCCACGACAGGCCTGCAGGGCAACTTCACCATCTTCCAGTTCACCGCCATCCCCACCCCCGGCGCCGCGGCGCTGCTGGGCATGGGCGCGCTGGTCGCTGCGCGTCGCCGCCGCTGAGGCGCACACACCGACGAACGTTGATGCACACGCGGGGCGCCGATCGCGGCGCCCCGCGTTTTTTTCTGCGCTCGTGCGACGAGGAGAACCCGCTCGGCGGCCTACGCGCCCTCGGCGTCTTCGGCGCGGATGTGGATGTCGTACGCCAGCGCCGAGGAGGCGCCGGTGCCCCGGTAGGAGCCGGTGACGGGCGCGGCGAGCCGGTGGTCGGGGCCGCTGGTCAGCGCGACGTGCCCGTCGGCGACCGCGAGGCCGAGGCTGGGGTCGAAGGCGCGCCAGCCGCCGCCGGGGAGGTAGACCTCCGCCCAAGCGTGCAGCTCGTGCTGGGTTGTCTCGGGCGGGTTGTGGACCGAGTATCCGCTGACGAACCGCGCGGCGAGCCCCTGCACGCGGCACGCCTCGACGTAGAGCATCGCCACGTCGCGGCACGCGCCCTCGCGGCCCTCGAGCGTGGCGGCGGCGTCGAACGGGTCGCCGTCGAGGCGCTCGATGACGTGGAACGAGCCGTGGACGACCTCGGCGAGGCGCATCAGGAAGGCGGCGGTGTCGCGCCCCGTCTCGGCGGCGTAACGCTCGGACCACGCGACGACCGACTCGTGCGCGGGGGCGCCGGCGGTGTACGCGGCCAGCGCATCGCGCATCGCGGGCGGGTACGAGACGGGGAGCTCGCGGGCGGGCGCGTGGGTGATGATGTAGTCGAAGGGGTTGGCGCGGAGCGTCTCGACGATGGACGTTGCGTGGATGGTGATCGCGGCGCGCTCGCCGCTGAACCAGAGGATGCGCTCGGTGGAGCCGTCGTGCGCGACGCACTCGCTCACGCCCTCGGGGGGCGGGTCGAAAGTGATCTCGTGGCGGATGAGGCGCTGGGTGGCGTCTTCGCGCGGCGTGAGGCGCACCGATGTGGGCTCGATGAAGACCGGTCGGTCGTAGGTGTAGCGGGTGTCGTGGCGGATGTGGATGCGCATGACGCTTTCTCTCGCGCGGGAGGGCTCAAGCCCGGGGCGCGAGGGTGTCGAACTTGTTGAGCACGGTGTCGGACCAGCCGTTGGGGGCCTGGGTGAAGGCGTCGAGGATGCGCTCGTTCCACCAATCGGAGAGGTCCTGCAGCTCTTCGCGGGTGTAGCGGTGCTCGACCATGGTGCGCTGGTCGTTGCGGTAGACGACGACGTCGAGCGGGAAATCGACGTCCGAGGCGCTGGCGCGGGTGGCGTCGAAGGCGAGGTAGCCGGCCTTGACGGCGTCGCCGATGGAGGATTCGTAGCGCAGGGCGCGGTCGAGCAGCGGCTTGCCGTAGCGGGACTCGCCGATGACGAAGTATGGCGAGCCGCGGCTGACCTCGACCCAGTTGCCCTGCGGGTAGAGCATGTACAGCTTGGGCTCGGGGTCGCGCTCGAACTGCCCGCCCACGAGCGCGTGCAGATTGAACGGGAGGCCGACCTCGGCGAGCGCCTCCTTGTCCTCGTGCGCCACGCGGCGGATCTGCTCGGCGAAGCCGTTGACGGCCTTGTAGAGGCGGTCGTAGTTCTGGTCGCTCTCGGCGATGACGTCCTCGAAGTAGGTGAGGGCCTTATCGCGGGCGGCGCGCAGGCCGGAGGTGGTGAGGAACATCGAGTGCTCGCCGTGCTGGTGCATGGTGATCTTGCGCGCGGTGATGCACTCCGAGCCGGTGGTGACACGGGTGTCGGCGATGCCCACGAGACCGTCTTTGACCTTGATGCCGATGCAGAACGTCATATTGTGCTCGCCCCGCTGTGTGTGCTGTTGTCGTTGTCCGAGACGTCGGGCTCGACGTCGGGGACGGCGTCCGGTTCGATGGGTCGGGCCGCGATGAAGGTGTCGAAGATGGCGTCGCCCACCTTGTTGATGCGCGACTGCGCATCGTCGAGGAACTCGTGCAGCCCGCCCGAGATGACGTCGTTGATGCGGGCGAACTCGAAGTCGCTCCGCAGCCGCCCGAGGCGGAGCTCGGCGGTGTTGAGGTACGCACCCGGGGGCGAGCCCGAGATCGCGCGCAGCGACTCCTCCGCCTTCACCAGGCAGTGTCGCACCGAGCGGGGGAAATCTCGGTCGAGGATGAGGAACTCGGCCACCCACTCCGGGGCGATGCGCCGGTAGCGCTTGCGGTACATCTCGTACGCCGTGGCGGACTTGAGCAGCGCCGCCCAGTGCAGGTTGTCGTAGGGCATGCCCACGTATTCGACGTTGGGCAACACGAAGTAGTACTTGACGTCCACGATGCGTGAGGTCTTCTCGGCGCGCTCGATGAGGCGGCCCATCCGGGCCCAGTTCCACGCCTCGTTGTGCGACATCGTCGTCTCGGTCAGGCCCACGAAGAGGTGGCTGGCCATCTTGATCTCGGTCAGGAAATCGTGGGGGTTCTCCACGAGGCGGTCGCCGCCGCCGGCGTGGCGCATCATGAGGTGGAAGCGGTTGGCCAACTCCCACATCTCCGAGGAGATGCTCTGGCGGACGGCGCGGGCGTTCTCCCGCGCAGCGCGCACGCACGAGACGATCGAGTTGGGGTTGGTGGTGTCGAAGACGAGGAACCGCAGGACCGCATCCTGCGACCAGTCCTCGCCGTAGCGCTCGATGAAGGCCTCCTCGTCGCCAGTGGTGTGCACCAGCGGGCGCCACTGCGACGCGGATTCGATGTCGAGGTCGAGCATCAGGTGCAGGTTGACGTCGATGAACCGGGCGACGTTCTCGGCGCGTTCGACGTAGCGGGCCATCCAGAAGATCGAGTTGGCGACGCGGCTGAGCATCAGTGATCGCCCTCCGCCTCGTCGCCCTCGGGCAGCACGTCCGCGGGATCGACGCCGCCGCGGAAGGTGAGGCTCGCGTCGGGCGTCTCGTCGAGCACCCAGGTGTCCTTGCTGCCCCCGCCCTGCGAGGAGTTCACAACCAGCGATCCCTTCTTGAGGGCGACGCGGGTGAGGCCGCCGGGGAGGATGTGGGTCTCTTCGCCGAGGAGGATGAAGGGGCGGAGGTCGACGTGGCGGCCCTCGAAGCCGTCGCCCACGATCACCGGGGCGCGGGAGAGCGCCAGCGTGGGCTGGGCGATGTAGTTGCGCGGGTTGGCCTTGATGCGCTGGGCGAAGTCTTCGCACTCCGCCTTCGTCGCGTGCGGCCCGACGAGCATGCCGTAGCCGCCGGACTCGTTGGCGGGCTTGACGACGAGCTTGGCGATGTTGGCCAGCACGTAGGAGAGGTCTTCCTTGCGCCAGCAGAGGAACGTCTCGACGTTGGGAAGGATCGCGTCCTGGTCGAGGTAGTAGCGGATGATCTCGGGCACGTAGGCGTAGATCACCTTGTCGTCCGCGACGCCCGTGCCGGGGGCGTTGGCCAGCGCGACGCGACCGGCGCGGTGCGCATCCATGAGCCCGGGGACGCCCAGCGCCGAGTCGGAGCGGAAGGCGTGGGGATCGATGAAGTCGTCGTCGATGCGCCGGTAGATCACGTCCACCCGCTGGGGGCCGTCCGTGGTGCGCATGAAGACGACGCCGTCCTGCACAAAAAGATCGGACCCCTCCACGAGCTCGATGCCCATCTGCTGGGCCAGGAACGCGTGCTCGAAGTACGCCGAGTTGAAGACGCCCGGCGTCAGCACCACCACCGTCGGGGACTCGGCGTGCGGCGCCAGGCACTGCAGCGTCTCGAGGAGGCGGATGGGGTAGTCGTCCACCGGGCGCACGCGCGAGGCGCGGAAGACGTGCGGGAACGTGCGCTTGAGGATCTGCCGGTTCTCGATGACGTACGACACGCCCGAGGGGCAGCGGAGGTTGTCTTCGAGGACGTAGTACTGGCCGTCGCCGGCGCGGACGAGGTCGGTGCCCGTGATGTGGCACCAGATACCCAGCGGGGGCTTGAGCCCGGCGCACTGGGGCCTGTAGGCGGCGCAGGAGAGGATGAGATCCTCGGGGACGACGCCGTCCCTGATGATGTTCTGGTCGTTGTAGATGTCGTGGAGGAACGCGTTGAGCGCACGGATGCGCTGCGCCAGGCCGCGTTCGATCGGCTCCCACTCCCGCGCTTCGATGATGCGGGGGATGATGTCGAAGGGGAAGATCTTCTCCTCCGCGTCCTCGTCGCCGTAGACGTTGAAGGTGATGCCCATGTTGAGCAGCGCCACCTCGGCCGCCTTCTGGCGTCGGAGCAGATCGCCCTCCTGGAGCGACTCGATCCGCTCTTTGAGCAGACGCCCACCGGGGCGCGGATCGCTCCCGTCGAGGAACATCTCGTCGAAAAATCCGTCGGTTGTGTAGCCGTTGAAGTTCATGTGCGGGGCCGCGTGGGCGGCGGATCATCGTAGCAGCACCGGGGCGCACGAACGCCGCGATTTACGTGTCGCCGGCCACTTTCTCGTACGCGCCGTAGCCGCCCTCGAGGTTGGTCACGTCGAACCCGGCGCGCTGGAGCAGCGAGGCCGCACGCGCCGAACGAACGCCGCCCTGACAATGCACGAGGATGGGCCGGTCGTTCGGGAGCCCCTCGAGGCGCTCGGGGAGGCGGACGTGCGTGGCGTTGACGGCGTCGCCGATGGCGCCGCGGGCGTGCTCTTCGGCGCGGCGGACGTCGAGGATGAAGGGGCGTTCGCCGGCGTCGAGCCGCTGCTTGAGCGTGGCGCTGTCGATTTCCTTGAGGGTCGCGAGCGGGCCGGCGGCCTCCCGCACCGCCTCAGGGGGCGCCCACGCGGCGATGTCGTCAACGCCAACGCGCACGAGGTCGCGGACGGCCTCTTCGAGCCGCGGCTCTTCGACGATCAGGGTGACGCGCTCGCCCTCGCGCACGTACGAGCCGGCGATCGTCGGGAAGGTGCGGTCCAGCGGCGTGCTCAGGGCGCCGGGGATGTGCCCGGCGCGGAACGCGTCCCACGGGCGAGTGTCGAGCAGCGCCTCGCGGCGGGTGTCCATCGATGCGAGTTCCGATGCGCCGATCCGGCGGGGCGCGGGCAGGGCGCCCAACAACGGCGGGCCGTCGCGGTTGAGACGCTTCATGCGCGCGAAATACAGCGGCGGCGCGGGCTGGCCGGTGAGGATGTGCCCGAGGAAGCCCGCTTCGTCCGCCGCGGCGGCGATCGCGGGATTGGTGATCTTCTCGTACCCGACGGTGCTCTGGGGCACCGCGCCCAGCGCCTTGCCGCACGCGCTGCCGGCGCCGTGCCCGGGCCAGACCTGCAGGTGGTCGGGCAGGTCGAGGAAGCGGCGCACGGAATGGCGCAGCGCCTTGGCCGCGGGCTCCTTGGCGCCGACCTGCCCCGCGGCGGTTTCTAATAGATCGGGGCGGCCGAGGTCGCCGACGAAGACGAAGTCGCCCGTGACCACACCGATGGACGCGGATGCGCCGGCGCCGGCGTCCGTGACCTCGAAGCAGATGTGCTCGGGCGTGTGCCCCGGCGTGTGCAACGCCTTGAAATCGATGTTGCCCACGCGGAACGCGTCCCCGTCGTGCAGCAGCGTGTGCGCGTACGCGCCGCCCCCCCGCTTCTTATCCAGCCAGGTGTAGCGCCACCCCTCGCCGCCCTCGTCGGAGAGGTAGAGGTGCGCCCCGGCGGCCTCGGCGAGTTCGCGCGCCCCCGAGAGGAAGTCGGCGTGGATGTGTGTCTCGGCGACGGCCACGATCCGAAGGCCCTCGCGGGCCGCCGCGTCGGTGTAGCGGTCCACATCGCGCTCGGGATCGATGACGATCGCCTCCCCGGTGCGCTGGCAGCCGATCAGGTACGCGGCTTGGGCGAGTTTGTCGTCGTAGAGCAGGCGGAACAGCACCGAGAGGCCTCCTTCGCGGTTCGTGGGCGGGCAATGTACCCCGACGGCCGGTCCCTCGGCGTGCGGTTTTTCATTGCGGCGGGGGATGGGCCGGGGTACGTTGGATCCCCGCTGTGCGGCACTCGTCCGCGGCGCACCCCACAGGAGACGACCATGAGCGTGCAACTCGGCGACATCGCCCCGGACTTCACGCAGGAGTCCACCGACGGCCCCATCCGCTTCCACGAGTTCCTCGGCGACTCGTGGGGCGTGCTCTTTTCCCACCCCAAGGACTACACCCCCGTCTGCACGACCGAACTGGGCGAGGTCGCCCGCCTCAAGGGTGAGTTCGACAAGCGCAACGTCAAGGTCGTGGGCCTGAGCGTGGACCCGCTCGCCGACCACAAGGGGTGGGTGAAGGACATCGAAGAGACGCAGGGCGTCGCCCTCAACTTCCCACTGCTCGCCGACGCCGACCGCAGCGTGTCGAGCCTCTACGGGATGATCCACCCCAACGCGGACGACACGTTCACGGTGCGCTCCGTCTTCGTCGTCGGCCCCGACAAGCGCGTGAAGCTCACGCTCACCTACCCCGCCAGCACCGGGCGCGACTTCAACGAACTGCTGCGCGTCATCGACTCGCTGCAACTCACGGCGAAGTACAAGGTCGCCACGCCGGTGAACTGGCGCAACGGTCAGGACTGCATCATCGTGCCCGCCGTCAAGGACGAGGAGGCCGACAAGGCGTTCCCCAAGGGCTACCGCAAGGTGAAGCCGTACCTGCGCTACACGCCGCAGCCGAACCACTGAGCGAACCGTCACGCATCGGGTACGCCCCCCGCGCCACGGCCCTTCGCGGCCGTGGTTTTTTTATTGATCCCCGGGGGCTTCGTGGGCCCGGATCATCTCCACAACGCCCGGCAGCAGGTCGTTGGGCACGGGCACGGTGAGGTTGTACTGCGTGATGCGCCAGCGCCCGTCGATCAAGCGCATGGCGCCCGTGCCGCGGCACTCGCCCCAGCGCTCGTTGTGCAGGCGTTCGTCGAACCACGCGACGTCGCATCCCGGCGCGAGCTCGACGTGGCGCTCGAGGACGGTGTACGTCCAGCCGCGCCCCTGCGAGAAGTAGGGCTCGGCGTAGGCGCGGAACTCGTCGACGGTCCAGCGCTCGGCGGCGTCGGTGCCGAGGAAGACGCCCTCGGGGGCGAAGAGCGCGAAGTAGCGGTCGCCGTCGGCCTCGTGGGCGTATCGGTGCAGGCGATCGAGCGCGTGCTGCGGTGACGTCGCCACGTGCGGGCTGGTCGCCGTCGCGCAGCCTTGCCCCGCGGCGAGCGCGCCGAGCAGCAGGAGGCTCGCGGCTACGGCGCGCACACGTCGGGGTTTGGGGAGATGTCGCACAGGCGGTATCTGAGCACCCGAGGCGCCACGCGGCAAGCGCCCGCGGCCCCCCCTGCCGCCACCGCTTGTCGCGTGGGACGAGGCGGTCACTCGCACACAGCGCCGAAGTTGGAGAGCACGAGCGAGAGGTCGGCGAAGTCCACCTCCCCGTCGTTGTTGAGGTCGCCCGGCGCACCCGGAGTCCCCGAAGCGCCGAAATTCGAGAGCACGACGCTGAGGTCCGCGAAATCGACGACGCCGTTCATGTCCGCGTCGCCGGGGCACTCGGGCGGTGGCTCGTCGGATGCGCACCCCACGAGGCGGGTCACCCGCACGGCGACCTGCGTCTCCAGCACCGTGAAATCGCCGCCGAGCCAAAGCGCCGGGGCGGCCCCGGGGGCCCCGGGGGATCCGGGGGTTTGGGGGGCGAACGCGAGCGCGCGCACGGCGCCGTTGTCGATGGTGGAGGCGATGGGCGCCCACGTCGCGCCATCCCACCGCGCCGCGCGCGGCACGAACTCGCCGCCGGACACGATGAAGTCGCCGCCCGCGTAGATCGCGGGCCCCTGGCCGTCGCCAAGGTCGGCGACCCTGAGGGCGCGCACGCGGTCGTTCACGCCGCTGCCGAGTGGGCTCCACGATGCGCCGTCCCACCACGCCACGCGATTGGCGGGCGCCCCACCGGCGTCGCCGAAGATGCCCCCCACCACCACGCCGCCGTCGGGGTGCGGCGCTGCGCATTGCCCGACCCCGCTGAGCCCGGCGCCGAGCGGCGACCACGCGGCCCCGTCCCACGACGCGGCCCGCGCCGCCGACACGCCGCCCGCGGTCGTGAAACCCCCGAAGGCGCCGAGGCGCGGCGAGCCGTCGTGCATCCACGACGCGAGCGCGCGCACGGAACCGTTCATGCCCACGGCGAAGGGCGCGAGTGACTGCCCGTTCCAGCGCACGATCGAGAACGCGTTGACGCCGCCCGTCTGCGTGAACACCCCGCCGATGTAGAGCGCCGGGCCGGCGCCGTCGTCGTGCGCGTGCATCGTGTAGACGTCGTTGTTCACGCCGGCGCCGAGGGCGCTCCACTGGGCGCCGTCCCACCGCGCGACGTTCGCGGCCGCGGCGCCGCCCGCCTCCGAGAACGCGCCGCCGACGTACATCGCGGGGCCGTTCCCGTCGTCGAAGACGGCGATCGCGTAGACCGGCCCGTTCGGGCTGCCGGGGATCGGCTCCCACGTCGAACCGTTCCACGACGCGAGCCGCGCGGCCGCGACGCCGCCGATCATCGAGAAATCGCCGCCCGCGACGACGCGCCCTTCTCCTCCGAAGACGTCCGGCACGTAGGCGAGCGCGTGCACGCTGGCGGTCGCGCCCGGCGCGCCGGGCGTGTGGTCCCACGACGGGGCGCAGGGATCGCCGGCGAGGGCCGGCGCCGCTGCGCACGCGAGGACGCAGAGCAGGCGCGGACGCGGCGCGGTCGCGGCGAGGAGTGATGCTCGATGCTGTGTCATGGGGCCTCCACGGTCCTGAGGAACGCGTGAGATGGTCCCCCAGACGCCGCGGGGGTGTCAAACGGAGGCCGCGCCGAGCGTCAGTGTGCGCGCAAGGCGCGCTCGGCCGCGGCGACGTTGTCTGAGAGGTGTTCGGGGTTGATCGTCCCCACCACGACGCTGCTCACGCCCCGGCGCGCGAAGACGAACCGCAGCGCCGCCTCGACGGGGTCCGTCGTCGCGGGCTCGGCGCCCCCGTCGCCGTCGCCGAGGCGCCCGCTCATGAGCGCTTTCTTCACGAGCACGCCGACGCCGCGCGCGCGCGCCGATTCGATCGCCGCGTCGTCGCCCGTCTCGCGCGGGTTGCACGCCAGCATGACCACATCGGACCGCTCGACGGCCATGGCCGCGCCCTCGGGGGTCTTCGTGGAAGCGCCGACGGCGCGCACCTTGCCCTCGTCGCGCAGGCGCTCGAGCGCCCCCATGGCGCCGGAATCACGCACGACGTGGGCGTCGTCGCCATCGGAGTGCAGCAGCACGCAGTCGAGCGCGTCGGTGCGCAGGCGGCGGAGGCTGCGCTCAACACTTGCGCGGATCGCCCGCGGCGTGAAATCGAAACGGGATCGTTCCCCGTCGAACTCCTCCCCGGCCTTGGTGCAGACCACCCACCGGTCGCGCTGCCCGGTGAGCAGCGCGCCCAGGCGCTCCTCGCTCACGCCGTAGGCGGGCGCGGTGTCGATGAGGTTGATCCCGAGGTCTTGTGCGCGCGCGAGCAGCGCGCGGGCCGCGTCGTCGTCGGGGATCTCGAACGGGCGCGGGTGTTTCAGCCCCGCGGTGCGTCCGAGTTTCACCGTGCCCAGCCCGATGGCGCTCACGCGCAGGCCCGTCGATCCCAGGTCTCTCATCTCCATGTGCGCCCCGCCTCTCTCCACGGCAGCGGCGCCACGCCGGGGCGTTGCAACGCGTCGAGCGCATCGCCCTCGTGGGCGCGGCGTGGGACGTTGTCGTGCTCGAGCCGCGCCGCGACCTCTCGCGCCACGGCGGGTGCGAACGCCAGTTTCGTCGGCCAGCACGCGATGAACGCGCCCGCATCGCCCACCACGGGCTCATCGGGGCGCGAGCCGTCGGGCGTGCGCCCCTCGGCGCGGTCGATGCGCAGGGCGCTCCACTCCAGCCGCGACGTGTCGAGCCACGGCAGCGCATCGCGCAGCGCTGCGCGGCCCGCTTCGATCTGCGCCTGCTCGTCGCGCTCCACGCCGGTCTCGGCCACGCCGCCGCCGATGTACCAGACGGCGCGCCCGTCGGGCTCGCGTTGGCTGGTGATGGTCAGGCGCGGGACGGCGCTCATGCCCACGCAGTGCGCCCACAGGTCGGGCAGGTCGCCGCGGGCCAGCAGCATGTGCAGCGGCCGGCGCTGCATCGTCGGCGTCTGGTGTTCGATCCGCCCGGCCAGCCGCGCGAGGACCGCCTCGGCGCCGGCGCCGGCGCACAGCACGCACCGCGAGGCGCGGAGTTCGACGGGCGCCCCCGCGGTGTCTTTCACTTCGATCACCGCCTCCCCCCCGTCGCCGATCCCGGGTTCGAGCGTCGACTCGTCGATGAGAAAGACGTGCTCGCCGACGTGCCGCGACAGCGCCTCCACGAGGGTTGCGGGGTCCAGGACCGGTTCGGGCACGCGGTGGACGCCGACGCTCCGCGGCGCTGCGCGGAGCGCCGCGGGGCGGTCGTCCGCGTCGACCCGCTCCGCCCGGGCCCGGATCACCTTCGAGGCCGCAGCGCCCGCGAGTCGTGCCCCGACGCCGCCCGCGGTCCATATCCACTGGTGCTCTGAGAGCACTTTGGCGGCCGAGAGGTCGATCTCGCACCCCGGGCGGTTCTCGAGGCAGGCCCGCCAGACCTCGGGCATGGGCGCGATCATCGCCGATGCCCGCCCCGCCTTGCCCGTGAGGGCGTATTTCACGCCGCCGTGGATGATCCCCTGCGAGGCGATGGTCTGCCCGGAGCCCAGGGCGCGGGCCTCCAGCAGGGCCACGGACCACCCCTGCGCCCGCAGTCGGGCCGCGGTCCACAGCCCGGCGACACCGGCCCCGATAACGACCACATCAAAGCGGGCTCGGAGCGTGGGCATGGGCGCATGGTTTGGAAGCCGCGGCCGCTTGTCAACGCTCCCGCGGGGCTGCCGCCGGGGCCCGCGAGGGTCCGAAACAGCGGATTTGAGCGCGGAATCGACAAAAATGGCGAGTTTTGTGCCATTCGGGGGCCCATCGGGGCCGTATGGGGTGTACTGTTCCAAGGTCGCTTGTGCCCCCGGCACGGGCGAATCGACTTGGATTCCGCGCTCCGTGTACCTCCGGATGGAGTACACCCGGGGCGCAGTCGACAACAGAGACCGAATCAGCGTTCGGCGCGACACATTGAGGAGAATCGCAGCGATGGATGTCATCCGTACCAAACTTTTCGGAGCTTTTACGGCGGCGGCCCTCGCCTGCCTCATCCTCACCCCGACGGCGGCGTTCGCGTCGCCAGACAACCCCGTGGCCGCGTCGCGGCTCTTCGCCGACGCCCCGCGCCCCGCGGACCTGGAGAACCGCGAACTGCCCGAGGTGTCGCGGACCCGCTACGTCACCGTCGACCACGAAGCCCTCGAGTCCGCCCGTCTGCGCGGCGCCGAGGGGCTCGTCCTCGACCTCTTCCCGGACACGGTGCTCCACGTGACGTACACGCGCGACGAGACGGCCCTGTACGCCGACTACGTCTGGATGGGCGAGGTCGTGGGCGACCCCGGCAGCAGCGTCGCGCTCTCCGTGAGCCGGGGCATGACCGTGGGTGAGATCAACTCCCCGCAGCACGGCCTCTTCCTCGTGACCTACGCCGGCGAGGGCGTGCACTCCATTCTGGAGTTCAACCCCGATGTGCTCGACCCCTGCGCCATGGATCAGGAAGCGCACGCCGTCCACGCGCCCACGATGCGCGACGACGAGATCACCGAGCTCGCCCGCTCCAGCGACGACGGCTCGCTGATCGACGTGCTCGTGCTCTACACGCCCTCGGCCCGCAACACCGCCGGCGGCGAGAACGCGATCCGCAACGCCATCGACTCGTTCATCGCCCAGACCAACAACTCCTACAACAACAGCGCCATCACCCCCCGCGTCCGCCTGGTGCACGCCGCGCTGACCAACTACACCGAATCGCCCAACGGGATGGGCACCGACCTGAGCAACCTGCGCAGCACCACCAACGGCATCATGCCCGAGGCCCACACGCTGCGCAACCAGTACGGCGCCGACCTCGTCGCCCTCATCTCGATGTCCACCGGCGCGTGCGGCATCGCCTACCTCATGACGAACCCCTCCGTCGGCTTCCAGAGCAACGCCTTCAGCGTGACGCGCTACACCTGCGGCGGCCTCACCTTCGCCCACGAACTCGGCCACAACCAGGGCAGCAACCACGATCACCAGAACGCCTCCAACGGCGCGTACTGCTACTCGTTCGGCTACCGCACGCCCAACAGCCAGTGGCGCACCGTCATGGCGTACGCCCCCGGCACCCGGATCTCGTACTTCTCCAACCCCGACATCACGTTCAACGGCTTCCCGATGGGCATCTCCGGCAACGGCTGCCCCTCCAACGCCGCCGACAACGCCCGCTCGATCGACAACACCGCCATCTTCGTCGCCAACTTCCGCAAGAGCGTCGTGGGCAACCCGCCGCCCGAGTCGTTCACGCTCAACAACCCGCCCGCCGACGCCGTCGGCGTCAGCACCGGCGTCAACTTCACGTGGCAGACGGCCACCTACGCCCAGACGTACGACCTCACCGTCTCGACCAACAGCGACCTCTCCGACCCGATCATCTACGCCACGGACATCAGCACCACCAACTACTCCGTCGGCTCCGGCACGCTCGAGTTCTTCACCGACTACTACTGGAGCGTGCAGGCCTTCGGCTTCGGCGGCGACACCGTCAGCAGCCCCGAGGTGCAGACGTTCCGCACCCGCTCGCAGGGCGACATCACCGGCGACGGGCAGGTCGGCTTCAACGACCTCAGCCTCGTGCTGGGACAGTTCGGCCAGACCGGCAGCGGCCTCGACGGCGACGTCAACGGCGACGGGCAGGTCGGCTTCGCTGACCTGAGCATCATCCTCTCCACGTTCGGCCAGGGCTCCTGAGCCCGCACGCCCGACGCGATATCCGAACCACCACGGCGGCGCGCCCTCATCGGCGCGCCGCCGTCTTCGCGGACAACCCCCCGCGCTTCACGCGCAACCCCCCACGCGCAACCCCACGCGCAACCATGCGGTGAGACAACGTCAGGAACGCTCGCGGCCGCACGCAAGGCCAAACGGCGCCCGGCGGGCACGCAGGTTTTTCTTCATCTCGTGAGAGGAAAGACGCCCATGCATAGAGCAACCCGGTCATTCGCGCTCGGGGCCGCGCTCGCGGCGGGGGCGCCGGCGGGCGCGGCGACGCTCACGCAGTCGGTTTCGCACACACCGACCCATGTGCGCCTCGGGCACTTGATGCTCAACGACGACCCGGGGGCGGTGTACAACAGCGCCACGCTGCAAGGCCTCTTTCTGCCGCTCGCGGAGTTGATCCACGACTTCGGCGTGCAGCACGGCAACCCGGCGAGCGGCTTTGCGAACGCGCAGGACTTTCTGGATTCGGCGCTGACCGGGGGCACGACCGGAGGGGGCCAGATCAATACGCTAAACGGGTGGCTTCTCACCGGAAAAGACCCGCTGGAGATCACCAACGTCGGGGGGTTCCCGGGCTTCGACTACACGCCGTGGACGCACGGGGTGCAGGCGTTTTATCGCTTGAGCATTCCCCGGCAGTACCTCACCGCCTCCGGCGACCCCGGTGATTGGGGCGTCGAGGGGAAGGTCTACGCGACCATCACGCTCTCGGACATCGTTGTCCCGGATGCGTTTGTGGGGCGGGCGGGCATTAACAGTTGGTCCGCCGACGGCCTCGCCTACCGGCTCACGATCGTCTCGCCGGCGCCGCAGGCGTTCGCGCTGGTCAGCCCGGCGGACAACGCCACGGGCGTCGCGGCGGGGGCGTCGTTCTCGTGGGAGGGCGCGGCGTACGCCCAGACGTACGTGCTCTCGGTCTCGACGCACAGCGACCTGAGCGACCCCGTCGTCCAGCACACGCTCGGCGAGACCTCGTACACGCTCCCGGCCCAGACGCTCGACCACATGACCGACTACCACTGGGGCGTGAAGGCGATCGGCCACGGCGGCGAGACGCTCAGCGACCCCGCGGCCCGCGCCTTCCGCACCCGCCCGCGGGGCGACATCACCGGCGACGGCGTGGTGGGCTTCGACGACCTGAGCATCGTGCTGTCCCAGTTCGGCCAGTCCGGCCCCGGCCTCGAGGGCGACGTGAACGCCGACGGCGTGGTCGACTTCGCCGACCTGAGCATCATCCTCGCCGACTTCGGCCAGGGCGCGGGGGGCTGAACGGGCCCCCGGGGGCGCGCCGCTCACCGGCCCGTCAGCAGCAGCACGCCAGCGAGGATCATGACGACGCCGATCCCCTTGCGCAGCGTCATCGGCTCCTGCAGGATCAGCCACCCCAGCAGCACCGCGACCGCCGGCGCCAGCGTGAAGGCGATCGGCTTGACGCGCGAGATCTCGCCCACGCTCAGGGCGCTGTAGAAGAAGATCATCGCCGCGGCGCCGGCGACCAGCCCCGAGCCGAGCACGAGTTTGAGCAGCACGGGCGTCTCGATGGTGCGCCACCACCCGGCGCGCTCGGCGCCCGAGTAGCGCATCGCGATCAGGTACGCCGCCCAGAGCACGGGCAGCGCCACCGTCGAGCGCACCGCGATGGCGGTGATCGGCCCGACCTGCTTCGTGTGCAGCACGGACTTGGTGAAGAGTTCGCCGATGCCCCAGCAGACACCGGCGCCGATGGCGAGCAGGACAGCGTTCATGGCGCGCACTGTACCGGGGCGGGTGTCGGGGGCTGGTTCCGGGGGGGCTCAATCCTCGCGCTGCGCCTCGTCCAGGCGCGTCGCCGAGAGCGCCGCCAGCGCCGACATCCCCGCGAAGAGCAGCAGCGTGGCCTCGAACCCGAACCGCTGCGCCACGGCCGCGGTGGCCCCGGCCGCCAGCAGCAGCACGCCGATCGCCGTGTTCGAGAGCGCTGTGTACGCGGCGCGGGTCTCCTCCGTGGCCATGTCGACGATGTGCGTCGCCCGCCCCACGCGCACCCCCTGGTGGGCGATCATCAGCACGAAGAGCAGCGTCGGGAACAGCCACAGGCCCGTGGCGCCGCCCACGCCCGCCAGCCCCGCAACCGCCGCGCCGGCCATGGTCGCCGCGCCGATCACGCCGGCGAGGATCATCACCCGCCGGCTGGAGCGGTCCGACATGCGCCCCCAGATGTACGAACTCACCAGCGAGGCCGTCGCGGACGCGATCAGGAACGGCCCCAGCCGCCCCAGCCCGTTGTCGCCGTCGACGCCGCTCATGGCCAGCACGTAGGGCGGCGCCAGCGCCGTCGCGGTCAGCAGCCCGCGCGTGACGATGAACCGCCGCAGCGGCGCATCGGTGCGCAGCAGACCCACCTGTCGCACGGCGACGCGCAGCGCGCTCTGGCCGCCCTCGGTCGATCCGGGCGCCTCCGCCAGCGTCGCGAACAGCGCGGCCGCGGCCAGCCAGCATCCCGCCGCGACCAGCAGCACGATCGCGACGTTGGGGACGGTGAGCGGGATGATCCCGAAACTGAGCAGAGCGCCGAACGCCAGCACCACACCCGCCGAGGCCGTCGCCGCGGAGCCCGTGGCCGTGCCGCGTGTCGCCTTCGACACCGTTTTGCCCAGCACGTCCTTGTACGTCACCGAGCACACGCTCCGCGCCACGGCGAAGACGGCGAGCAGGCCGATGATCGCCGCCCCGGCCGCGGGCCCCTCCATGGTGAACGCCGTGGCCGCGATGCCGATCAGGGCCAGCGCCTGCGCCACGCTCCCCAGCGCCCACGCCCACTTGCGCACCGGCAGTTTGCGGAGAACGCCCGCGGTCACGAGTTGCGGCAGCAGCGACCCCGCCTCCCGCACCGGGACCAGGAGCCCGATCATCCCGGCGGGCGCGCCCAGCGCCGTGAGCAGCCACGCCAGCGTCAGTTTGGGGTCGGCGAGGCCGTCGCCCGCCTTGGTCAGCGTGAGGCTGGCGACGTGCACCGTGAAGTTTCGCGGCTGCTCTTGGCACGCTTCTTCGGGGATGTCGCGGCAGACGCGCCCGTCGTCCTCGGAGGTCAGCGTCTCGTGGATGGCTTTGGAGATCGAAGCGGGCAATGCGGTCCTCCGCGCGGCGTCGGGCCCCACAACGGGGCGTGCGACGGTGTCGGCCACTCTACCCCGCCCGCCCCCCCGCCCCCGGACCCCCGGACCCCCAGCCCCCGGACCCCGGCGCACAGCGCGGCGGGCGCTCTGCAGAGGGGCGCCGGTATGATCCACCCGCCGCGCCGATCCTCGGACGCGGCGCACAGGCTCCACGGGATGCGCAACAGACTCTCTCTCGACATCCTCGCCCAGCCGGACGACACCACGTGCGGCCCAACGTGCCTGCACGCGCTCTATCGCTACTACGGCGACGACATGCCTCTCGAGCGGGTGATCGACGAGACGCAGCGCCTCCGCCACGGGGGCACGCTAGCGGTGCTGCTCGCCAAGCACGCGATGCGGCGCGGGTACAAGGTGCAGATCTACACCTACAACGTGCACGTCTTTGATCCCACGTGGTTCGAGCCCGGCGCCGGGGACATGCGCGACCTCCTGCGCGCCCAGATCAAGCGCAAGCGCGACGCCCGGATCCGGTTCGCGTCCAGGGCGTACATCGAATTTCTTGACATGGGAGGCGAGATCTACCTGCGCGACCTGACGCGCGACCTCATCAGGAAGCACCTCGACCGGGGCGTGCCCATCCTCACCGGCCTCAACGCGACGTACCTCTACCGCGAGGCCCGCGAGCGCCAGCGCGACGGCAAGCCCGACCCCATCGGGGGCGAGAGCACCGGGCACTTCGTGGTGCTGAGCGGGTACGACCGCGAGGAGCGCACCGTCAGCGTCGCCGACCCGCTGGAATCCAACCCCGTCTCGCGCACCACCAGTTACGACGTGGACATCGACCGCCTGATGTGCTCGATCCTGCTGGGCATCGCGACGTACGACGCCAACCTGCTCATCATCCGCCCCGGCGATTCGAAGGGATCGCCCAGCCCCGCGCCGACGACCAAGGTCGCCCGGCGCAAGGGCGCGAAGGGAGGCAAACGTGCCCGCGCTCGTCGTCGTCAGTGAACCGGAGGACTGGTCGGACGAGGTGCTCGGCGCCACGGTCGTCAGCGCGCGCGACTATCTCATTCAGCCCCGCTTCAGCGAGTCGCGCGGGTGGAAGGTGCACAACCTGTGCCGCTCGTACCGCTACCAGAGCGCGGGGTATTACGTCTCGCTGCTGGCCGCGGCCCGCGGGCACAAGCCCATGCCCAGCATCACGACGATCCAGGACATGAAGTCCGTCTCGCTGGCGCGGGCGGCGACGTGGGACCTCGACGAGCAGATCCAGAAGAGCCTCACGCCGATCACGACGGGCAAGTTCACGCTGAGCATCTACTTCGGGCGCAACTTCGCCCAGCGCTACCAGCGCCTCAGCCTCGCGCTCTTCAATCTGTTCCCGGCGCCGCTGCTGCGGGCGCAATTCAAGCGCGAGAGCGACGAGTGGCGCCTGCAGAGCATCAGCCCCATCAGCGCCGAGGACGTGCCCGACGAGCACTGGCCCTTCGTCTTCGAGAGCGCCGCCCATTACTTCGAGCGCGGCGTGCCGACCTCGCGGCGCACCAAGGCGGCGCGGTACGACCTCGCCATCCTCCACAACCCCGAGCAGCGCGACTCGCCCTCCGGGCCCAAGACGCTCCAGAAATTCGTCCGGGCGGCGGAGGCGCTGGGCATGCGCGCCGAGCTCATCACCCGCGACGACTACGGGCGCCTGGCGGAGTTCGACGCCCTCTTCATCCGTGAGACCACCTACCCCAACAACTACACGTACCGCTTCGCGCGGCGCGCCGCGGCGGAGGGGCTCGTCGTCATGGACGACCCCGACTCCATCGTGAAATGCACCAACAAGGTGTACCTCGCGGAACTGATGAACCGCCACAAGGCGCCCACGCCCAAGACGCTGATCGTGCACCGCGACAACGTCGCCGACATCGCCCCCACGCTGGGGATGCCCTGCGTGCTCAAGCAGCCCGACAGCTCGTTCTCGCAGGGCGTCGTCAAGGTGAACGATGAGGATGAGCTCCGCGTGCAGATCAAGGCGCTGCTCGAGAGCTCCGAGATGCTCATCGCGCAGGAATTCGTGCCCACCAAGTTCGACTGGCGGATCGGGGTCATCGACCGCAAACCGCTGTATGCGTGCCGCTACTTCATGGCGGAGAAGCACTGGCAGATCATCAACCAGCAGCGCCCCGAGCGCGGGCGGTACGGGCGTGTGGAGACGATCCCGGTGGAGGACGCCCCGCCGCGGGTGGTGAAACTCGCGGTGCGCGCCGCGAACCTGATCGGGGACGGCTTCTACGGCGTGGACATCAAGGAGCGCGCCGGGCGGTGCTACGTGATCGAGGTCAACGACAACCCCAACGTCGACAGCGGCTACGAGGACGCCGTGCTCAAGAAGGACCTCTACGCCACGGTGATGGGGGTCTTCCTGCGACGCATCGAGGAACGCAAGAACGGGAGGGGCGCGGGTGAGCGAGCCGGGCACGCGACGACTGTTTGAGGCGTTCGGCGTCGAGATCGAGCACATGATCGTGCGCGCCGACACGCTCGACGTCGCGCCCGTCTGCGACGCCGTCATCCACGCCCGGACCGGCGGCTACGACGAGGACGTCGAGCACGGCGACATCGCGTGGTGCAACGAACTGGCGCTGCACGTGCTCGAGTTCAAGACCAACGGCCCTGCGCCCACCCTCACCGGCGCCCTCGTCGCCCGCTTCCAGGACGAGGTGCGCCTCGCGCACGAGACGCTCGCTCCGCTCGGCGCCCGCCTCATGCCCGGCGCCATGCACCCGTGGATGGACCCGCACCGCGAACTGCGGCTCTGGCCGCACGGGTACAGCACGGTGTACGAGGCCTTCGACCGCGCTTTCGACTGCACGGGGCACGGGTGGGCCAACCTCCAGAGCTCGCACCTGAACCTGCCCTTCGCCGACGACGAGGAGTTCGGGCGCCTGCACGCCGCGATCCGTGTGATCCTGCCCATCCTGCCCGCGCTCGCCGCGGCCTCGCCCTTCGCCGATGCGAAGGCTACCGGCCTGATGGACACCCGCCTCGAGGTGTACCGCCACAACGCGCGGCGCGTGCCCAGCGTCTCGGGGCGCATCATCCCCGAGCCGATTTTTACGCGCGACGAGTACGAGAACACCCTGCTCGCCGGCCTCTACCGCGACATCGCCCCGCACGACCCCGGCGGCGCGCTGCGCCACGAATGGCTCAACGCCCGCGGCGCCATCGCCCGCTTCGACCGCGACACCATCGAGATACGCGTGCTCGACACGCAGGAGTGCCCGCGCGCCGACATCGCCATCCATCACGCCGTCGTGGAGGTCCTGCGCGGCCTGGTCGAGGAGCGCTGGTCGAGCCTGTGCGATCAGCAGTCGTGGGGCGTCGAGCCCCTCGCCGACATGCTGCTCCGCGCCGTGAAGGACGCCGGGGCCGCGCCCATCGACAACGACGACTACCTCGCCCTCTTCGGCGTGCCCGCCGGCGGCGCGGGCACGATGCGCGACCTGTGGGGACGGCTCATCGAGGACGTCGTCGCCGTCTCGCCGCACGCCGACCAAGTGCTCGTGGGCGCCCTGCGCGCAGTCCACCGCGAGGGGTGCCTTGCGCAGCGCATGCTCCGCGCGCTGGGAACCGGCGAGCCCACGCGCGACCGCCTGCACGCGCTGCACGCCGAACTGTGCGCGTGCCTCGCCGAGGGGACGCTCTTCCGTGCCTGAGGCGCCGCGCCCGCACCGCCCGGCGCTGCTGCTCACGTGCGAGCACGCCGGCAACACTGTGCCGCGGGAGTTCGCGCACCTGTTCAGCGGGCACGACGCCACCCTCGAGAGCCACCGCGGCTGGGACATCGGCGCCCACGCGCTCGCCCGCGGCATGGCCCGCGCCGCCGGCGCCCCGCTCATCGCGCACACCATCACGCGCCTGCTCGTCGAGGTGAACCGCTCGCCGCATCACCGTGCGCTCTTCTCCGAGTTCACGCGCGGCCTTCCGAAAGACGAGAAAGCACGCATCGTGCGCACGCACTACGCGCCACACCGCGAACGCGTCGAGCGCGAGATCGGCGCGATGGGCAGGGGCGGGCGTTGCGTCGTCCTCGTCGGGGTGCACTCGTTCACGCCCGAACTCGGCGGCGAGGTGCGCACCGCCGACATCGGCCTGCTCTACGACCCGAAAAGAGCGCTGGAGAAATCGTTCTGTCACGCGTGGCGCGATGCGCTGCGGCGCGTCGACCCCGAGCAGCGCGTGCGCATGAACTACCCCTACCGCGGCGCCGCCGACGGCTTCACGACGTACCTGCGTTCGCGCTTCTCGCCGAATCGCTTCCTCGGCATCGAGCTCGAGGTCAACCAGCGCATCGCCCTCGACGGGGGCGAGCCGTGGCGGCGCCTGCAGCGCACGCTCTCGAACACGCTCGCCGAGACTCTCCGCAGCGGCGCATAACGAGCGATCGCGCTCACTCCGCCCCGTCCACCACCAGCCGCAGCGCGACGATGGCGCTGCCGCGTTGGACGTCGCGCCCGAAGTTGTCGTCGGCGATGAGCACCAGCAGCCGGCCGGCGCGGGCGTCGCCGATGCGCGGCCCGATCGCCATGCCCTCGATGTTGCCCACGTTGGGGGCGCCGAGGTCGCCCAGCGTTGTGATCGTGCGCACACGCAGCGGGCGTGCGTCGTCCGGGGCGAGGTCGCGCAACGATGGTGCGCCCAGCACGTCGCTCTCGCCGGCGCCGGGTTCGATCACGCGGATGGCGATGCGGAACCCCGAGGGCGCCGCGGCGCCGCGCTCCAGCGACAGGATGCGCCCGTCCTCGAGCGCCTCCACAGCCACCAGACCGTTGCGCGGCGCCAACGCGCCCGGGAGGGCCAGCCCGGGCGGCGCGGGCAGCGTTTCGTAGACGTGTTCGCGCACCGCCTCGCCCATCGCCGCGTCGAATACCACCACGCGGCACAGGCCGCCCCGCGTCGTGCTCGCCCGCTCGCCGTCGCTGCGCAGCGGCTCCTCCACCGCCGCCCAGACTTCCACGCCGCCGCCGGGCGAGGGGCGCGCCGTCACCGATTCGAACGACAGGTTGGGGCGGGCGTGCGTCGAGATGTGCGCGGGGATGCGCATCGCCCGCGGGTTCTCGAAGGCGCCGTCCGTGCGCACGACCGCCGGGGGCGCCTCGTAGGAGATCAGCCACGCGTCGTCGCCCAACGCCGCCAGGCCCTCAGCGTCGCGGTAGTTCCCCGGGAGGTCGGTGACGCCGACGACGCTCGCTGCGAGCGTGCCATCTGCGGCGTCGACTTCTATTCGCAACTCGTACACCCGCGGCGACGCCGCGTCGTCGCTCACCGCGAACCATCGCCCGTCGCGATAGCCCAGCCCGCTCAGCCCCCCCACCGGGCGCGGGTCCAACGCTGTCTCGACGTCGAGCACGCCGATCGCCAGCAGTTCGAACGACACACCCCCCGCCTCACGCGCGCACGCGCCGAGGCTCAGGCACGCGCTCGCCGCCGCCGCCGTGACGCCGAACCGTCTCAACCTTCGAAGCGTTCCCACGGGAAGCCCTCCGGGATGCGTTCCGGCCGGTCGTTGAGCCACCCGACGAGCCACTCGTAGGCGTCCACGAGCCGCGGCCCGGGGCGGTTGAACATCTGATTGCCGTCGACGATTGCCACCCGCCCGGCGCGGACGGCGGGCAGATCGGCCCACCACGCCGATTCGGCGAGCTTCCGCGTCTCGGCGCGCGTCTGATCGAGTGTCAGGCCGCAGGGACAGACGATCACCACCTCGGGCGCCACGCCCACGATCGCCTCCGGGGGCACGCGGATCGACTTTCCCGCCACCCGGTGGGCCATCTGGCCCCCCGCGCCCGCCCCGGCGCCGGGCATGGGCGCTGTGGGGTTGAGCGGGTGGGTGGCGCCGGCGCGTTCGATGAGTTGCGGCGTCCAGTGCCCGCCGATGAACGGGGGGTCGGTCCATTCGAGGAAGACCACGCGCGGCCCCTCGACGTAGGGCGTGACCAGTTCCGCCGCGGCGAAGAACCGGTCCCGCAACGCCATCATCGCCCGCCCGGCCTCGGCCTCGCGCCCGATGGCCCGGCCAACGCGGAGGACGTCGTCGAGCACGTCCTCGAAGGTGGCCGGGTTGAGGCTGAGCACCTCTGGAGCGGGGCTCATGCCCGCGGCGACGGCCCGGACGGTGTTCAGATCTATGGAGCAGACCTCGCAGAGGTCCTGCGTGAGGATGAGGTCTGGTTTGAGCGATCGGAGCAGGTCGGAGTCGAGGGTGTAGAGGGAGCGGCCCTCGCGCAGCGAGGCCGAGACGGCCCGGTCCACCCCCGAACTGCCGCCCAATGCGTCAAAATCGGTGTTCTGAGACGTCAGAACGGGCCGATCAAGGATGTCAGCGGGCGCATCGCACTCGTGCGATCGACCGACGAGCAATTCGGAACCGCCCGCGACGCAGAGCGTCTCAGTGGCCGATGGCAGGAGGCTGACGACACGCATCGTGGCGATGCTACACCCGTCGCGCCTGCCCCGGCCCGCAGGGCTTCGCGGCGTCTCGCGTTCTCTCGCCCTTCGACCCACCGATCACACCCGCCCCGAGGTCCGCGATTTGAAGCCGAGCCGGCCACACTCCACCGACCCCGCGCCGTTCCTTCCCCGGCCCACCCACCGCGTGCTGTTCGCGTCGTCGCTGCCGACGATGTGCATCGCGGCCGCGCTGCTCTGGCCCGCTAACGCCGCGTGGTCGCAGCCGCAGGACGAGAACCAGGAAGCCCAGCGTCAAGACGACGCCCGCGAGGATGCGCAGGAAGACGGCTGGATGCGCCGCGTGTGGCGGCCGGTTCGTCCGGAGCCCATGGTGGAGCCGAGCGAGCCCCCTGAGGATCGGGTGGCGCCCGATGCGGACCGCACCCGGCTCAACGACCCCGTCCGGGGCATTCCCGGATTCCCCCAAGCCGATCAGATCGCGCCTGGTGATGCGGAGTACGTCGTCTTCCCAGCGTTCGCAGAGCCGATCGAGCTCTCGTCGCTGATCGACTGGGTCAGCAACCGCCTGCAGGTGAACATCCTCTCCGACCCCTCGATCGCGGGGCGCATGGTCAAGTTCAACGGCCCGATGCGGGTCCGCCCCGACGAGCTGCTGGACCTGCTCTCGCTGCTCGTCGAGCAGCAGGGCTTCGCGCTGACGCAGGAGCGTGAGGGCTGGTACGTGATCCGCTCCGCCGGTGAGATCGCGCTGAACCTCGCCGAGGGCGACTTCACCACCACGCGCATCATCGCCACCCCGATGCTCCGCCCCAGCGCCCTCCGCCCACCCATCGAGACGGCGCTGGCCGGGCGCACCGGCGCCGCGGGGCGGATCTCCTACGTCGACGAGCTGGGCATCATCATCGCGACGGACACCCCCCGCGGCCTGCGCGCCGTGGAGAGCGTGGTGGACGCGATCATCAGCGAGCAGCTCCGCCAGGGGCTGCATCGCTTCGAGATCCTGCACATCAGCGCCGATCTGGCGCGATCCAAGATCATCGAGCTCAACGGCGGCGGCGCCGGCGCCGGGCGCACGACGCAGGCCCGCGCCCAGACCGGGCAGCAGCAGACCGGTGGCTCGCCCAGCGCGAGCGGCGGGCTGAGCAACCTCGGCGATCGACTCT
Source organism: Phycisphaerales bacterium (assembly GCA_007693765.1). Taxonomy (GTDB): domain Bacteria; phylum Planctomycetota; class Phycisphaerae; order Phycisphaerales; family UBA1924; genus RECZ01. Next base: position 49,958 of record RECZ01000102.1, read on the forward strand.
TCATCGACGCCGAGAGCAACTCGATCATCTTCCGCGGCGCCCGCGACGAGAGTGTGCAGGTCGGTGTGCTGCTCGAGGTCATCGACGTCCCCAGCCGCCTCGTCGCCAAGCGGTACCCAGCGGGGCCCGCCTCGCCCGCGATCACCTCCTACGGCGAGCGTCGCGGCCTCGGCCCGACGACCAGCACCCAGACCGGCGGAGCCCAGATGGGCTCGCAGCAACTCGGGTTCCGCGCCCCGCAGCGCGCCGGCGCCGGGCAGACGGGCGAGAGCATGAGCGGCTCGGGCTTCGTGCTCGAGGACAGCCTCGAAGCCTTCGTCTACTTCGGCACCGAAGCGCAACACGCGCAGGTGCAGCAACTCGTGGACGCCTTCGCCGAGCATGCGCGCCAGGCGCGCGTCGTCGTCGAGATCTACAAGCTGCGGCACGCCAACGCCGAGGACGTCGCCGACCTGCTGCTCAACCTCGTCGAGGATAGAACCCAGGATCAGTTCGGCGTCTCGCCCTTCCTGCCCCAGACCGGCAGCGCGCGCCGCCCCTTCACGCCGCCGCAGCCGACCGCGGAGGGCGCCGATGCGCCGCCCCCCGTCGGCAACGGCGACGGCGAGAGCATCTCGTTCACGCCCGCCGAGCAGGTCTCGATCACCGCGGACATCTCGCGCAACCAGGTGATCATCAAGGCCCCGGCGCGCCAGCAGGCGGAGTTCAAGTCGATCGTTGAGAAGCTCGACGTACGCAGGCCGCAGGTGTATATCGAGGCCAAGATCGTCTCCGTCACCACGAGGGACGACTTCACGTTCGCGGTCGAGTCGCAGTTCACGCCGGGCCAGAGCGTGCTCTTCACCAACTTCGGCCTGACGACCGCCGGCGAGGGGTCCGACGCGACGGATCGGCGGAACGTGAGCACGGGGCTCAGCGGCCTCACCGCGGCGATCATCAAGAACGATTACGTGCCCATCGTCATCAACGCCCTGCAGCGCGTGGGCGACACGCGGATCGTCTCCAACCCGCAGTTGCTGGTGAACGACAACGAGGAGGCGGAACTGATCAGCGTGCGCGAGGAGCCCTTCTCGCAGACGTCGCAGGGCGGCGACACGACCATCACCTCACAAGGCGGCGTGGCGGAGGCGGGCACCACGCTCACCATCACGCCGCGCATCAGCGACGCGGGCATGCTGAACCTCGAGTACGCGGTGGAGCTCTCTAGCTTTGACGGCACCTCGCCGGGCGGAGGGTTGCAGCCGCCCAAGCAGAAAGAGAACTACCGCAGCATTGTGACGCTGCCCTCGGATTCGACGATGGTCATCGGCGGGCTCTCGATGGAGCGCTCGGCGCAGAACGTCTCGAAGGTGCCCTTCCTCGGCGACATCCCGATCATCGGCGAGCTCTTCCGCAGCACTAGCCGGCAGACCATGCAGTCGACGATCTACGTCTTCATCCGCCCGGTGATCATGCGCGACGCCAACTTCGGCGACCTGCGCCTCATCACCCAGGGGCCGATGGAGATCTCCGGCATCGCCGACGACCCGCCGAGCCTCGAGCCGGCGCGCATCCCCGTTCACGCCGGGTCGATCACCGGGCGACCCCGCCCCGTCGCCGAGCCCGTCATCACGATGATCGCCGCCGACGACGACCGATGAGCGACGCCCGACCGACCCAGCCCGACGCCGACAAGACACCGAGCCCCCGCGAGGCGCCCGCGCCGAGCACGCGTCCCGGCGTCGGCCTCCCCGCGCCCAGCGTGCAGGCCCAGCGCCTCGCCCGCCTCTTCGGCGTGCTGCCGGTGCGCGCCGAACAGATCGCCGAGTTCCGCACCCTCCCCGGCGCCGATGAGGAGCCGTGGGACGTGCTGCTCTCGACCATGGGCATGGAGGAACACGCGGCCCTGCAGCGCCTCGCCGCCCGCTGCGGCCTGCCCTTCGAGGCCGAGCCCACCGTGCATGTGTCTTCCGAGGTCTTCTACGACCGGGTGCCCGTGAACGTGGCGCGCCGGCACCAGATCGCCGGGCTGTCGAGCGAGGGCGGCGTCGTCACCGTGGCCTCGGCCCAGCCCATGCAGCCGGCGCTCTTCGGCGTGCTCGAGCGCATGATCGGGATGCCGATCCGCCTCGTGCTGGCGCCGCGTGCGCAGGTGGGCAACCTCATCAACCGCGGGTACGAGCAGCGGCAGGACCTCGTCGAGGAGATCGTCGAGGACATGCCGCTGGACGAGCGGGCGATCCAGTCCGCCGCGGGCTCGGTCTCGCAGGCGACGGACCTGCTGCAGCTCGCGCGGCAGACGCCGGTGATCCGCCTCGTGAACATGATCCTGTTCGAGGCGCTGCGTCGGCGCGCATCGGACATCCACATCCACCCGCTCGAGGGCAAGCTCGTCATCCGTCTGCGGATCGACGGCATGCTCATCGACGCCTTCAGCCCCCCGGCGAGCCTGTCGTCGGCGATCTCGTCGCGCCTCAAGGTGATGGCGGAGCTGGACATCGCCAACCGCCACTCCCCGCAGGACGGGCAGACGACGGTGCGCGTGGGCTCGCGCAAGATCGACATCCGCATCTCGTGCATCCCAACGATATTCGGCGAGCGGATCGTGCTGCGTCTGCTGGACCAGAGCCAGACGCAGCTCACGCTCGACGCGGTGGGCATGACGCGCGAGATGCAGGCGGAGTTCCTCGACCTCGTCGAACGCCCCACCGGCATGATCCTCGTCACCGGGCCCACGGGCTCGGGCAAGACGACGTCGCTCTACGCGGCGCTCGAGCAGGTGGACCGCACCTCGCGCAACGTGATGACCGTCGAGGACCCTGTGGAGTACCACCTCGACAAGATCAGCCAGATGCAGGTGAACGTGAAGCGCGGCGTGACCTTCGCCGCGGGCCTGCGCTCCCTGCTGCGGCAGGACCCGGACGTGATCCTCGTGGGCGAGATCCGCGACGCCGAGACGGCGCAGCTCGCGGTGCAGGCGGCGCTCACGGGCCACCTGGTGCTGGCGACGCTGCACACCAACGATGCGCCCAGCGCCATCTCGCGCCTCGAGGACATCGGCGTGGAGCCGTACCTGATCAACTCCTCGCTGCTGGCGGTGCTGGCGCAGCGACTGCTTCGGCGCGTCTGCCCCGCGTGCGCCGGCTCGCGCCACGCCCCGGCGCCGGCGGGCTCGTCGGCCGAGCCCCTGCGCTGCGAGAAGTGCTACGGCACGGGCTACTCAGGGCGCGTGGCGGTGTACGAACTCATGCGCATGAGCGACGAGCTGCGGGCGTTGACGATGAAGTCCGCCGACGCCGTCGCCCTGCGCGAGCTGGCGACGTCGCAGGGCATGCGCACCATGCTCGACGACGCGCAGGACAAGGTCCGGCTCGGGCTGACGACGGAGGACGAGCTGCGGCGCGTGCTCGACTGATCCCCGAGCGCATACCGTTGGGCATCTGACCATGGCGAACGCACCCGGCACACCCTCGACCTACGCCTTCGTGGCCGTCAACGCGATGGGCTCGAAGAAGATCGGGCTACGCGCCGCCCCCACGCCCGCGGCCCTCGCCGACACCCTCCGTCGCGACCACCTGCTGCTGCTGCGGTCGTGGCGAATGCCCTCGTGGGCCGGCTCCGTCAAGGAACCCGAGACCCTGCCCCTGCGCGACGAGGCGGCCCTCAACGAGCAACTCGCCAGCCTGCTCAACCGCGGCGTGCCGCTGATCGAGGCCCTCGGCGTGGGCGCCACCGTGGTCGGCGCCGGCACGAAAGCCCGGATCGAACGCATGCGCGAGATGGTCGCCTCCGGCGCCTCCTTCGCCGACGCCTGCGAGCGCGTTGGCGGGTTCGACACCGTCGCCATCGCCGTCTACCGCTCGGCGGAACGCTCCGGCGACCTCGGCGGCGCCGCGGCCCGGCTGGCCGTCGCGGCGCGCCGGCGGATGAAGATCGGCGGCAAGGCGATCACGCTCGCCATCTACCCCGCGGTCGTGCTGAGCATCAGCGTGGTGGTCGCGACGATCATGATGCTCGTCGTCGTTCCGGCCCTGAGCAACATGCTCCGGGAGATGAACGCCGATCTGCCGTGGTACTCGCAGGCCGTGTTCGACTTCGCCGACTTCGCCCGCGCCAACACTCTGTGGATGGGCACGGGCGTCGTGGGGCTGCTGACGGTGCTGGTGCTCGCCCGCGGCGTGCTGCTGCGCATCGCCACCGGGCTCCTGGCGCGGCTGCCGGTCTTCCGTCGGCTCCGCCTGAGCATCGATTCGGCCCGCTTCTTCTCGGTGATGGGGGCGATGTCGCGCTCCGGCGTGCCGGTGGCGGAGGCCATGCGGGTGGCGTCGAAGTCGATCTCCGACCCGAAGCTGCGGTCGCAGTTCGAGACGCTCGAGCGGCGGCTCGTCGAGGGCGGGGTGTTCCGATCGCTGATCGAAGACGTCGAGGCCCTGCCCGTCGCCACGCGCCGGCTGCTGGTGGCCGCGGAACGCGCGGGGGATCTCGACAGCGCCTTCGACGCGCTGTCGGAGGACATGTCGGACCAGGTGGACACCCTCTCCGACCGCCTGCTGGCCCTGCTGGAGCCGGCGCTGCTCGTGGGCATGTTCGCCATCATCGGGGCCCTGTTGATCGCGATCATGCTGCCGATGCTGACGATGTTCCAATCGATCTAACCCCCCGGAAGTCCCCCCCGAAAATTGCCCCCGCGACGGGCCGGGGCGCCTTCTTTGAGCCTCGCTGGGAGGCTCGGGGGTGTGCTCTGATGGGGGGAGCGGACGTCGAGCCCCGCGGCGGGCGGCTCGGAACACCCCCCGCCGGGCCGCGTCTATTTCCTATGATCCGCCGATGACCATGGACGCGAGAGCCGATCACACCCCGTGGGCTGGCGTCGCCGCCCGCCGTTGCATTCCCGGAGCCACACCGATGCCCATCCGCCGTCGCCGCCACGCCTTCACCCTGCTGGAAGTCATGCTGGTGCTGCTGATTATCGGGCTGTTGGCGACTGTCGCGGCCGTCAACCTTGTTGGCGCCTCCGATCGGGCCCGCGAGCAGCAGACCAAGACGAGCATCAAGATGATCGAGTCCGCCCTGAAGCAGTACTACTTCACCCACGGGCGGTACCCCACCAGCGAGGAGGGGCTGATGACGCTCGTGCCCGACTACCTCGAGAGCCAGCCGCTCGACGCGTGGAAGCGTCCGTTCGTGTACTTCAGCCCTGGGACGGGCGGGCGTGACTTCGAGATCATAAGCCTCGGACGCGATGGGAACGCCGACACCGAGGACGACATCGTGAGTTGGGAGCTCGAGTGACATGACCGGTGCGCACGCCAAAGGCGTGACCTTCCTTGAGGTCGTGTTCAGCGCTGCGCTGCTCTCCATCGCCGCGACGACGATCACCAGCGCGTTCACGTTCATCGAGCGGCTAAGCCTGCACGACGAGGCCCGCCTCGGCGCGCACGAGATCGCGCACCGCACGCTCTTGCAGTTCATGGACGACCCGCGTTCGCTGCCGCCGGACGACGTCATCCTTCCGCTGGGGCGCTTCGACTACCGCTACCTGCTGCGCGAGGAGATCCTCGCGGCGTCGCAGGTCGAGGGCGAGAACACCACCGTCCGGCACAGCCGGCACGCCAGCGGCGTGAGCCTGATCGAGCGGTTCCAGGCGCGACTGGCGCTGATCACCGTGGACGTGTACCTCGACGAGGACGGCCGGCGCGGGCCGCGACCGATCGCCACGCTCTCGCGCATCTACGACCCGATGGCCTCGTTCGACGACGACCCGGAAGCGGGCATGCGGAACGTGATCCACATGTTCCAGGACGAGCCGGTGCTGCAGCAGATGCTGCTCGAACACCTGCAAAACCAGATGCGCGACAACAACCCCCGCGCCCCCGGATCCCCCGGATCCCCGGCCAACAGCGGGCAGGAGCGTCGCAACCGATGAGCCGCCGCCGCGCCTTTACGGTGCTGGAGGTCATGGTCGCGTCGGCGCTGGCGTCGATCGTGCTCATCGCCGCGCTGGCGCTCTTCGGTTTCATGGACCGTTCCAACGCGCGCCAGCAGCAGCGCTTCGAGAACCTCGGCGAGTTGGCGATCCTGCACCAGACGGTGCGCCGGGCCATGCAGACGCTGGTGGCCGAGCCGACGCCCCCCGGTCAGCGCTCCGCCGCCGCCGGCACGGCCCCCGGCGACCCCGCCGCGCAAGACGACGCGGAGACCGACGAAGACGACGCCGATGTGCAGGCGCGCCTCGAGCGCGACGCCGACGAGGGCGGCGACGCGAACGGCGTTCGTGAGGTCGACGCCAGGGGCCGGCGGATCGCGCGGCAGCCCCGGTTCCTGCTGCAGCCGCAGATCGATGGCGTGGCCGACGCGGGGGCGCCGCGACGGCTCGAGGTCGTGCTTCTGGCGCAGCCCGCGCCGGGGCCGGAGCCCGAGACGCCCACCATCCGCGGCGCCTTCGAGATCGTGCCGCAGGTGCGCGGGCTGGGAATCCTGTGGCGCCCGATCAATCCCCCCGGCGATCCGGTGCTGCTGGCGAGCGATCTGCACGCGGTGCGGTGGTCCGCGCTGGCGCGGGCCAGCGTGGAGTCGCGCTACGACCCCGACAGCGGCGCGTGGCGTCTGGACGCGGCGGGCGGGTACATCGCCGAGTTCCCCAAGGCGGTGCGCCTGGAGGTCGTCACCCGAGCCGGCGACGAGTTCGACTGGCTCTTCGAGCTGGCCATCACCAGCGGGCCCGAGCCATGAGCCGGCGCGGCTTCTCCATGCCGGTCGTGCTGATGCTGGCGCTGGCGGCGTCGCTGATTGTCGTCGGCTCGCTGCAGCGGCAGGGTGCGCAGCGGCTGGTCGTCCAGCGGCAGATCGAGGAGTACCACCGCCACCACGACATGCTCGGCGCGCAGGCGATCATCCGCTTCTGGCTCAGCCGTCAGGACAACGCCCGCCTGCGCGACATGAGCCGCGTGGATGAGCCGGCGCACCGCTTCTCGCTGCCCGGGGGCACGCACATCAGCGTGTACATCACCGACGGGCAGGGGCGCGCCATGGCGGATCTCTCCGGCCAGCGTCCGCCCCGTCGGGAGTGGTTCGAGGCGATCATCTGGCGCCTCCGCGGCGAGCGCCCGGACCTGCTCCGCTACGTGGGCCCGCCGGAGATCAGCGTCAACGCGGCGCCCTTCGACGTGCTCCGCCACATCATCGAGGACGGGGACGCGCTGGCGAACGCGATCATCCTCGACCGCGAACGGGTCCCCTTCGACGCCGTGCGCTTCCGGCAGTTTTTGACCCAGTTCGGGCTGAGCCAGGGCGAGGTGAACGAGATCGGCGGGATTGTCACCTTCGATTCTCGTCTGTGGCGCCTGCGCATCGTCGCCGAGGACGACTCGGGCCAGTGGCGTATCTTCACCGGCTACGCGGAACTCGGCGGGCAGAACCCCGTCATTCATGAGTGGCGAGAAGTCTTCGAGGACGCCGATCTGGATGAACGCGCCCCGTCCGCGCGCCCGCGTCGCGTCCGCTGACTCCTCGCCGTCGCCCGCCCCCCCTCTTTTGGAGCCTCGCCGATCCATGTCCCCCCTGCCCGTGCGTCAGAGCGTCGCCCAACGGTGGACGTTGTACGCGCGTTCCGCGGCGGCGCTGGCCGGGCTCCTCACCGCCGTGATCTTCCTGCTTCCCTCGGGCGCCCCGCGGACGCAGGAACGGCTGCAGGAGATCACCCCCGCCGCGACCCCGCCCTCCACCCGCGATCGGCGGTCGCCCACCGAATGGCTCGGGGAGCAGGATTGGACGGCCGTCGCGCCCACCCTCGACACGCTCGACGCCCCACTGCTGCGCCAGTACCGGGCCCGGCTCGAACGCGAACGCCAGCAGGCGGCGCAGCGGGCGGAAGTGGCCGCGGCCGAGACGAACGAGACGCAGCCCACACGCGGCGGCTTCCCCCCGCCCTGGCGGTACATCGGGTCGATCCGCGAGGGCGACAGGCTCAGCGCGTTGATCGTTTCGGACATGTCGCAGAAGTTCGTGCAGGAGGGCTACGAGCGGGACGGGTACACGATCGCCCGCATCGAGCCGGCTCGGATCATCGTTCTGCAGGGCCGCAATGAGCACACCCTGCGCCTCATCGAGAACCCGCTCGTTGGTCAGCTCATCACCGGCGGCGGGTACCCCGGCGCCGGCCGCGCCTTCCCCGACCGTTCAATGCCCTCCAGAATCGACCCCCGAAACGACCCCCGGAATGATCCCCAGTTCGACCCGCGCAACGATCCCGCCGCCCAGCAGGAGCGCGAGGCCGGCGGCCCGCGGCGACTGAATCTGCCTGCGGAGCGGAACAACCCTTGAGCCTCGTCACCTGTCATCTCCGTTCGGACTTCGGCGTCGTTCGTCTGGTGGCGGATGGGCGCGAGCACATATGGCGCGCCGAGACACCCAACGAGGAGGAGCAGGCTGACGCTATTTGGTGGCGGTCGCAGGCGCAGCGGGCGGCGGCGTGGGTGGTGGAGACCGTGGGATCGGGCGGGACGATCGACCTCGTGTGCCTCGACGCCGACGACGCCTCGTGCGCGTGGGTGGGCGCGCCGAGCGACGATGCTCGCGTCGTAGGCGCGGTGATGCGCCAGCCCGAATCGGCGTGGGAGGACCTCGGCGCCGAGGGGGCGATCCTGCCGCTGACCGACCCGCCTGAAAACGAGAACACGCCGCTCTCGGGGGCCCTCACGCTCTCCGTCCTGCAACGCCGGGCGAAGGCGGCTGGCGCCGGGCGCCGCTTCCCCGTTCTTTGCCTTCCCGATGCCCTGGCGCGACTCTGGCTCGATGATCTTGATAAGCAGGGCGTGCGTGTGGGCGTGGTGCTCGCGCTGTGGCACGCGATGTCGCTGGCGTGGGACACACCCCCGGAACCCCCGGAACGCCCGGAACCCTCGGATACCCCGTCAGCCTCTGAAGCTCCGACAGCCTCGAAAGGCCGAACCAAGGCCGGCGCGTCGGGGGGCGATCGGGCGGAGGGCGGATCTTCCGCCGATGCGCCGGCGCTCTCACCGAGCGTTGCGGCGCCCGTCGTGGGCGTGGTGCTGGTGCAGGACCGGCGCATCTCGTGGTCGTGGAGCCGCGCCGGGCGGTTGCTCGTGGGCGGCGAGCAGCGCGTGCCCAACGCCGCGCCGGACCCGAACGCCCCGGTCGCGGACGCCTTCGCCATGAGCGAATCGCAGGGCGAGGGTGTGAGCGTGCCGGAAGAGCCGGCGCAGGATTTCGGGGCCGCGTGTGCGCGATTGTCGCTGGAATGGCTGACGTGGAGCGCACAACTCGGCGAGGGGCCGGAGCGGGTGATCGTTGTGGGGGTGGACGCTTCGGCGCTGGGCGAGTTGATCGGCCGCACGTGGCCGGAGGCGACCGTCGAGACGGTCGTCGAAGAAGACGCTCTCGCGGCGACGATCGGGCGCGCGGCGGCGTTGTCGTCGCGTGTTTCCGATCACGATCCGCGGGCGAGTTTCGTGCCTATGTCGCGCCGGCGCGGGCGAGCGCACCAGCGGCTGTACACGTGGGCCGGGGCGGCGATGGCGCTGCTGGGCGTGGGCATCGGCGCCATGGCGTGGCGTGCGCACGAGCGACGCAATGCCTTGCAGAGCGAGCGAGAGGCCGTGGTGTCGTTGATCCGCGCGCGCGTGTCGGAGGCCACCGGCACTCGCGCCGACGCGGCGTTCCCGGTGCGCACGCTGGAATCGGCGCTGGAGCGTGTCCGCCGCGAGCGTCCCGACTTCGAGGACCCGGCGCGGGCGCGGCCGATCATGAAAGAGATGACGCGGCTCGCCCGCGTGCTGGCCGACCTCACCCCCAGCGGGCTCGAGATCGACGAGATCGTGATGGACGAGCGCACCCCCAACGCGCGGGTCTTCGTGCCCGACTTCGCGTTGGGCGAGGACCTGCGCGAGCGGCTGCGTGCTTCGCCGGGCGGGGTGCGCTGGGACGTCACATTCGAATCGCAGGAGCCCAACCGGCAGCGCTGGCGCCTCGTGGGCCTGTGGGATGAGGTGGCGCGATGAACCGACGCACGCGCGACGTCGAGACCATGCTCTCGGCGCTGGCCTCGAGCGCCGACCGGGCGAACAAGCCGACGGCGGTGGTGGTGTTCTGCGTGGCGGTTCTCGGCGCATCGCTGATCTTCGCCATGTGGAGCATGAACGCCGCGGGCGCCGCGAGCCGCGACTATGAGCGGACGCTGCGCGAGTACGCCAACGTTGAGCGCCTGGCGCAGGTGCTCGAGCACATCCAGCGTGAGCGGGCGGAGTCCGGCGACGAGCCCGACATCTACGCCCGCGAGCCGCGTCTGCTGAGCACTATCTCGCAGGCGGCGCCGATGGCGGGCATCGACCGCACGCCAACGATCACCGGCAGCCGCGAGACGATGCCCGGCTCTCCTTTGGTGCGCCAGATCGTCACGGCGCAGATCGACCGGCAGGACGTCGCGTCGGTCATGGAATGGATCACCATCGCGCTGCGGGACATCCCCGGGCTGCACATCATCAGGCTCACCATGCGACCAACGAACAACGGCTGGCAATTCCAGATCCGCTTCGGACGATGGGAGGTTCAGGAATGAGGCGCTCGTTCACGACACTCGGCGCCGGCGTCACGCTCGGCGCAGCGCTCGCCCTCGTCGCGGGCTGCGGGCCGCGTGCGCAGGCGCCGGGCCACCTCGGCAGCGAGCCGGCACGTATCGGCGAGGCGGTGCAGTATGTCGCCGCGGCCCAGCGCTACGAGCAGCGCGGGAAGATCGACGAGGCGATCGAGCAATACCGCCGGGCGCTGCAGTCGTACCGCGACTTCCCCGCGGCATGGAACAACCTTGGCGTGCTGCTCATGGAAGACGGGCGGCTGCTCGAATCCGCCGAGTGCTTCGCGGTGGCCTCCGATCAGGCCCCGCAGGACCCCCGCCCAAAGTACAACCTCGGCCTCACCTGGGACCGGGCCGGGTACCCCGCTGACGCCGTGGAGCACTACCGGCTCGCGCTTCGTCGAGACGCCCGATACCTGCCCGCCCTGCGGGGGCTCATCCGGGCCGAGCGGATGCTCGGACAGGGCGACGACACCACCCTCTCCCACCTCCGCACCGCCCTGATGCTCGAACAGGACCCGCAGTGGCGTGAATGGCTGGAGCTGCAGCGGCTGCGTTTGGAGACTGAGCTTCTGGACGCCTCCCGCGGTGTGCCCACGGACCGATAAGCCGCCGGTCAGAACCCGCGGCGGACCCGGGCGTCGAACCGTTGTCGGGACGGCGTAATTTTCGCGCATGCGCACGGATCGCCGTCTCATGCGTACATATGGATGAGCGGAGCGCGCCCCCGCCCGCCGCATGCGGACGCCGTCGTCGTCCGATGAGAATGAGAGAGCCGCTCGGGCGTCGCCCCGGGCGTCGGAACCAGATCAATGCCCCGCCTGACCACCCAACCCGGAAGCCGTGCGACGCGTCGGACACTTACGGCCGCGCTGGCGCTGGCCGCGTCGTCGGGCATGGTGATGGGGCAGGACAGCGTCGCGGTCGACGGCGGCCAGAACGATGCGCTCTCGGCGCAGGCGCCTGGGCAGCAGCGGGTGCGCTACGTGGTCGACCTGACCCCGGTGACGTCGTCGTGGGGGCTGCGGTACGTGGTGGGGCCGGTGCTCAAGGCCTCGCGCGACCTCGACCCCATGTTCCACACCAACATCCTCGGCGCCGGCGCCATCAGCCCCACGCATCATGCGCCCAGCGCCGGCGTGACCCTGCCCGCCGACCGCCGCGATTTCGCGTTCTGGAGCGCGCCCGGACAGGGCGTGCACCCGCAGTGGAACACGGCGCCCTCGCAGACGCTGACCGTGGGCACGTACCAGCGCCGCTTCGGGGTGGCGTTCAACGACTTCGCGGTGGGGCCGAACAACGTCGTGGGCGCCGTGATCGGGCAGAACGGCGAGACGCTGGCGGACCTGCGCCGCCTGTACATCGAGCGCACCACGGGCGCCACCTCGCGTTTGCCCGCGCAGGGGCTCAACGGGGACACGTTCCGCGTGTCGATGGGCGGCGTGGATCACACGGGCCTGGTGTCGACGCGGATGGACGGGTTCCAAGCCTCGTCGGACGCCGTGTTTCGAATTCTGGGCGAGAACATCGTGCTGCTGCACCTGCCGCGGCGACTGGCGTCGGCCGTCGCCTCCCCGCCGCCGAACAACCCCCCGCCGTACGTCAACGTGATCATCAATCAGTTGGGCGAGAACAAGTCGTTCCTCGACACCGGTTCGACGTTCTTCGCCGTCGACGGCAGCGAGCCGCCCGCGGGCGAGGTGCAGGTGACGCTCAAGACGCCGGTGTCGTTCGCCAGCGGCGGCGGGCAGTTCAATCACTTCGTGGCGTTCGACTTCAAGAGCCGGCTCATCACCGGCACACACTTCAACCCCGCCGACAGCCCTTCCCTCCAAAAGTCGACGATCGCCTCGGCGTTCCGCGCCCCGCAGGTCGCGGGTGTGCGCGGCGGGCCGTCGTACTCCGGCGTCACGGCGCTGGGTGGGAACCTGGGCACGGTGGCGTCGCTGGCGGTGGGCACGGCGTCGAGCACGGCGCGGGTCGATCGCATCAATGTGTTCGCGCTGGAGGCGAGCCCCCTGCCCTTCGAGCCGCCGCGTGTCGTCGCGGGCAGCCCGCTGGCGGCGGTGATGCCCTCGCCGATCGCGACGCTCGACGGCGCGTTCGAGGCGAACGAGGAGAATGATGCGGAGTTCCGGCACTGGCTGGGCGCGACGACGTTCCTCGGCCCGAGTGGGCTGGTGGGCATCGGTACGACGAAGAATGGCCGACTGGTGCTCGCCGCGACGGCGACGGACCCTGAGCACGGCGAGTTCATCGCGGTGGCGACGCGGGAGAACCCCATCGTTGGCGGGTGGTCGTGGCAGGTCGCGGCGCACGTCGGCATGCCGGTGCGGAGCGGCCCGACCGCGGGCGGCGTGGGCACGAGCGTGATCGGCGCCATCGTCGCGGGTTCGCCGACGGGGATGTCGTCGCCGGCGGTCGACCTCTTGGGCAACATCTACTTCACAGCGCGCTGGCGCCAGTCGGGCGCATCGACCGATCAGACGGGCTTCTTCCGCGCGGTGCGGACGCCGGACGGCTACGAGTTGGAGCGCTTGCTGACAACGGGGCAGACCGTGCAGGGGCAAAACTCCGCGACGCCCTACGTGGTGCGGTCGATCGCGCTCGCGGATGGGCAGGGGCCTGCGCCGGGTTCGTTCCACGCGGGGAGCGTTCTGCAGTCGATGATCCCGGGGCGGGAAATCGATGATCCGCGCAGCGCGTTCGCCTTCGGCGGCGCCGTTGTGCAGGCGACGATCGCGTACCAACGCGGAGTCGAAGAGATCTACGAGGCCATGCTGTTCGTCGGGCCCTACGCGGCGGGCCTGACGGGGGACGCCACCGGCGACGGCGAGGTCGGCTTCGCGGACCTGGCGTTGGTGCTGAGCCAGCTCGGGCAATCCGGCGACGGGCTGCAGGGCGATCTCAACGGGGATGGGGTCGTCAACTTTGTGGACCTGCTGCTGGTTCTTGAGAATTACGGGTCCTCGATGTGAGCCGGGCGCGACGGACGACGCGGCGTCGCCGGGGGCGCGGTACGTCCGAAAAAAGTCGGCTCCAACTCCCGGGGGAAAAGTCGCGCAACATCGACCAGAACATGAACCGAACGCAAAAACGCCTCTGGGCGTGCCTTTGGCCTGTCGGAGCGGCCGAGACCCTCCTCTTCATGAGAAATTTTCAGCGTTTTTGAGTCATGAGGCTTCCTCTACGGGGAATCGTGTGGTAGAGTCATCTTGATCGGGAGCGATGTTCGCTACCGGGTCTGCGCAACCCTCCACCAACACAAGTCACTTTCAATAAGTGACGGAGAGACAGAGGAGAAAACGAATGGTTCGTATCCTTGCAGTTACCACGCTCTTTGCGGCCGCTTCGGTCGCCAACGCCGGCATCTCGGCCAGCAACTTCAGCCTCGGCTGGGTCGAGATTGACAACTCGGTCAGCCCCGCGACCGGCACCTCGCCCAGCACCGACCTCCAGTCCCCCTTCGATCCTTCGATGGCCCGGACCTACCGTCTGGTGCTCTTCGGTGACGCGTCCGTCCAGGGCGAGCGCATCGACGCCGTGAACTTCGGTGGCGTCGGCGGCTCCGGCATCACCGGCATCGTTGTCGCCCCCGAGGCCGGCACGATCTACAACCACCCCTCGGGCGGCAACGTCCGCTCCACGGCTCTCGAGGGCTTCCTCCCCGCCGTGTTCTTTGACACCTACGCCATGTTCGGCGACACCGCCCCCGCCGGCATCTCCTTCGCCAACACGCCCAACTTCACCAGCTCCCCCATCACGGGCATCTGGTTCGGCGTCCCCGGCGTCGGCACCATCATGGGCGCCGAAGGCGTCGCTCTCATCCAGATCACCCTCGTCGGTGGTGATGGCGTGAGCATGGGCGGCAACGGCTCCAACATGCAGGTCTCCGGCATGAACTTCCCCCCGATCACGCTCGATGTCCCCGCGGTCCCCACCCCGGGCGCCGTCGCGCTGCTCGGTCTGGCCGGTCTGGCCACGGCCCGTCGTCGTCGGTAATCGTCAGCAAACCTGACGACTCGACTCAGATCTGAACACCGGCGGACCCTCGGGTCCGCCGGTGTCTTTTTTGGCGCATCGCGCGGACGTCCTCCGTGCTTGCCGCCCCTCTGGCGGGGGTATGCTGCGGGCTTGCCGACGCGGCCTTGGTGCGCCCTCCCATTGGCGCCGGGCTGCTCGGCGCTCGGAGAACGACGCCATGCCCAACGACACCGACATCTCCTCCCTCCTGAACGAGCGACGACTCTTCCCGCCCGACGCGGCGTTCTCGGAGGGCGCCCACGTCGGGTCGATGGCGGACTACCGCGCCCGCTACGCCCGGTCGATCGAGGATCCCGAGGCGTTCTGGGCCGAGGCCGCGGAGAGCCTGTCGTGGTTCACCCCAT